>PMJA01000328.1 GCA_003158415.1 Methylobacter sp. | reverse complement strand
GTTTATTGCCGGTATCTGGAGCTTCATTTCCGGTCAATTTATTATTTCAACCGTATTATTTGCAAGCGCGGCTATTTATAGCAACATTGTAATGAGAGCGAAGCTGAACAGCTAAGTTCTAACAGTTAACTACCTCCTGGTGTTATGCCTCCAAGCAGATACTCCTCATAATACTCTGCTTGATTTTTCACCTCCCGTCGCGGCAACGCTACGGGAGGTTTTTTTTGCCTATTGCTCCTCGCGCTTACGATTCCACAACAGGTCGCCGATTTCGCACTGCGGTGCAAAACCTGATACAGCCTGCCTCAAAACATCCCTAATCCGCTCAAAATCATCATCCCTGATCGCCGACTCCAATATCTCCAGCATTTTTTCCAGTTCCATCCAGGGAATAATCTGCTCTTCGGCCCGCATAATTCGCGGGTGACTGGTTTTTGAAACATGGTCGCCGATCAACAGCTCCTCATAAAGCTTCTCCCCCGGCCTCAAGCCGGTAAAACAGATCTCTATCTCACCCGCAGGATAGGCTTCATCTTTTATTTCCAAACCACTCAAATGTATCATTCTCTTTGCCAAATCAAGAATCCGAATGGGTTCACCCATATCCAACACAAACACATCGCCACCACGACCTAAAGCCCCGGCTTGAATAACCAGCTGTGACGCTTCCGGTATGGTCATAAAGTAACGGATAATTCTTGCATCGGTCACCGTAACCGGCCCACCTCTGGCTATCTGCTCTCTAAACAGCGGCACCACAGACCCGGATGAACCTAACACATTGCCAAAACGCACCATAGTGAAACGGGTTTGATGCTTGAATCCGGTTTCCAAACTCAGCGCCTGCAAAATCAGCTCGGCAAAACGCTTGGTCGCCCCCATCGTATTGGTCGGTCTGACCGCCTTATCCGTTGAAATTAACACCAATAGTTCAACATCGGCATTAATTGCAGCCTGCGCTGTATATAAAGTTCCGAAAATATTATTCCATACTGCTACACCGGGGTTCTTCTCCACCATCGGCACATGCTTGTAAGCCGCCGCATGATAAATCGTTTGCACCTCAAAAGCCTTACACACTTTTTCCATGCGCCGGGCGTCGGTAACCGAACCTAATATGGCAAAAATGCCTATGTGCCTGGGATTTTGAGTCTTGGTTAACAGGTGATTTAATTCTTTTTCTATCGCATAAAGCCCGAATTCACTTAACTCAAAAAGAACCAGCGCAAGCGGCTGCAACTGAATGATCTGCCGACACAACTCCGAACCTATCGAACCGCCCGCTCCGGTCACCATAACCACTTTGCCGCTGATAGAGGCTTGCATCAGCGATTGATCCGGAGCCACCGGATCACGCCCCAGAAGATCTGCAATATCAACTTCCTGCAGCGCATCAACTGTCACTCTGCCCTGAGCTATATCAGACAGCCCTGGCATCGACATCACATGGACGGCATAAGGCTCCAGCAAACGGATTAGCTCGCTGATGTGCGCCCGCTTCGCCGATGGCATGGCCAGCAAAACATCTGAAACCTGATGCCGCTCTATCAAATAACCCAAGGAACTGAACGGATATATCCGCAAGCCGTTGACCTTTCTTTTATGCAATAATTTATCATCATCAATAAAAGCCACCGGTCTGAAATCACGCCCGTGCTCCAGCGCAGAAACCAATTGTACACCGGCGCTACCGGCGCCATAAATGACCACATTTTTCTTGCGCAAACCCGCCGCACTTCGACCACCGCTTAAGCGAAAATAAGTCTCTCCCAACCACCAGCGGGCAAAAAAACGACTGCTGCCAACCAGCAGCATCACCATTAGCCAATTTAGCGGCGAGACCGTCCGGGGAATAACTTTAATACCTGATTCATACAAGACAAACGCAAAAACCAGCGCATAAAGTGTCGTTGCCTGGATAATTGTCCATAAGGCCCTGATCTCTATATAGCGAATAATGGCACGGTACAAGCCTAACCGGGTAAAAATTGGCACGGCGATAACAGGCGCCACGGCAAACAAATACCACTCGTCTCCTTTAGGTACATACACCTCACCCCACCGCAAAGAAAAAGCAGCCCATAGCGCAAACACGACAAAAAACACATCGGCGCTAATTAGAATAATCGCCTTATTCCGCCGCTGAAGCCCAATGAACCAGCGCGCCAATCCTGCTTGTGTCATACCCACACTCTCGCGTCGGCCTGAAAATAGTAAGCATGACTACGATGCGCCTCATAGGTTTTTTCACCTCGCAAAACGCGACGAAAGAAAGTCCAGGTTGCACCCACAATAAACACGCTCAGTAAAATCCAGCCAAACTTTATCACTTGCGGGACTTCATATAATAGTGCGCTGTCTTGCGTAGCGCCTCATCCACATTCACAGGCGGCGTCCAGCCCAACAAATCACGCGCCTTGGAAATGTCCACCTGCAACGATCCACACAGTCTCTGCGCCATCGCTTGCCTACCCAACAGGCTCGCGCCCAACATCAATACCGGAATCGGAATCGGCACCAATCTTGCCTTTTTGCCTAAAGCTTCCGCCATACGCCGCAATAATTCCGGGGTAGAAAGATCTTCGCCATCCCCGACCAAAAAGGTCTGATTAGCCGCCGCCGGATGATGAATGCTGGTTATGATTAAATCGATCAGGTTATCCAAGGCCAGCAAACTGCGTCGGTTTTTTATCGCACCCAGCGGCAAAGGCATGCCCTTATCCAGGTAACGCATCATACTTTTGAAATTGGCCTTCACGCCCGGCCCATAAATCAGCGGCGGACGAATAATTACCACTTCCAACCCTGTTTCAGCGGCTAACTGGCGTAAGGCATCTTCAGCTTCGCACTTGGAAATTCCGTAAGGATCAAGCGGAGCAGGCTCATCTTCAGCCGAATAAGGCCGCCCCAACTGCGTGCCNNATTTGGAGACTCCATACGGATCTTCCGGGCGGGGAGGATCGGATTCGGTGAAAGCTTTGCCACCCGTACGCTCGCCGTTCACCTTGATCGAACTGATAAAAATAAATCGCTGCACGCCAGCCTCAACGGCCTGCCGAGCCAGATTCAAGGCGCCGTCAACATTAACCTTGCGAAACTCCGCTAAAGCATCAGTCGCCGTATCATTCATCACATGTACGCGGGCGGCAAGGTGAATGACCACATTTATGCCGGACAACGCACCCGTCCAATCCGTCTCACCGTTAATCTCGCCGACTGGTACGGTCTCGCTATTTGCGACTTGCACATTTTCAGAACGCACTGCCGCACGGACACCGTGCCCTTGTTGAAATAACTCCGCACAGAGCGCTTTTCCGACAAAACCATTGGCTCCGCTAACAAGCACCGTCTTCGAGCTATCTGCACTATGTAATTTATCCATCTTCCTCATTTGTTAATCATAACGCCCAGGAACGCGCATGAATTTTGCAGCTAACGACTCAGTTCACTACTACGAATATTAATGGGCCTGAATAGGTTTGGATAATGCTTGACCAACTCAGAAGCAACGATCCTATGCCCGTTTTCGTTAAAATGTATGTCACTGTCAAAAAACAGTTGCACACCTTTTTTCGCCTCTTTTTCAAAAGGCTGGGTTAAGTCCATAAACGATATGTTATTTTTTTGCGAAAAAACCTTCCATTTGTCTGAAAACTGTGGTGTTTGATTGTCTATGATGTTATTCACAATCCTAAACTTGGAGGGGACAACAGTCAGTACGAATTGCGCGCCGGTAGCCTCAACTTCTCCCGCTAATGTTTTGATCAGGTCAGCACTTAATTTAGTAATATCGGGATTTTCTTCCACCATACCGGCAACAATATTTTTATCTTTTTCCCTGTTTTCATAAACCCACAGCAACTGCAATTGCACTTTACGAAGAAATCGTATCAAATATGATTTTCTAAGCTGCCTTGTTAACCAGCCGCCTTCATGATCAGGTACCGCTATCACCTCACCGTTCACATCCTTTTTTGCTATTTTTATATAGTCTTGATCGCCCGAAATGTCATTACTGTATAGTTGCACTATGACAATCGTCGGCTTAAATTTTATAACCTGCTCCCGCCACTGCAAAAGATAAAAAATGGGGCTATAGCTCGACACCCCATAATTTTTTATCGTGCAACCTGAATTATGTTCCAGTATGCCGACAAATGAATCGCCATAAGCGACTTGTCCTGCTTCTGTGAACGAATCGCCAAGAAATGCCACCCGACAAGCGGAATCAGGTTTTTTTTCATGAGTTTCACTAGGATTAGCCACCAACCTGTCCGCATCATAATAAATTTCATGACCGCCATATTCACCGGTTGGGTTATACGATAAAAACCTATATTCCGCCGGATGAACATGGTGGAATATGGGATGTGACTCCTGCGGCGCGTTGCCGTAGCCTATTTTTAATACTCGTAAAGAAATTTCGGCAATTGATAGCGCGATTACCGTACTAAGCGCAAGTAAAATAACAGGGAAAATTATCCTTCTTTTTATATCAAAAGCCATAAATACTCACCAGGTTTTCTCAAAACTTTTCTTATCTATTTCTTTGTTTATGTCGATGAAATAGGTTTTATACTGATTGGACAGCATCAATGGGTCTTTGCTAAAGAGCTTGGAAAGCAGTGATATGGGGTACAGAAAAAGGAAAAACATAAGCGTTAGTAAAATATTGGGAATTATGTACCCCAGCAATTGGGCTATTTTCATCCAAACCCATTCAATTTTCTGACTTAAATAGCTGGATAATACTCCAACAACTCCAACCACAAGCGCAACCATGACCGCCCATTGCCAGTGAAAAACCAGATAAAGGATTAAAAAACCCATTGAAATAACTAAAATTGTTGATTTTGACGTATCTGTTTTCATGCCTATCCTTCCCTGTTTTAAAATAGCGTATAAATAAACGGCGCAAGAGCGCTGCCGCTGCTAAATACAATGAGCACACCTAACAGCAGCAATATGATGATGACAGGCGCTAACCAAAACTTTTTCCGCTCTTTCATAAAGAGCCAAATATCTTTTAAAAATTCCATTATTATTTCCCCTTATTGTTTGGTTAATGATAACCATCTCCCGAATTATTTTTTCACAATCAATCCAACTTAAACTTTTCCATCCATTTTTCTCTGTTTTCCCAATCGGGCTGCTCCGTTTTGCATAAAAGAAAATCATTGACCACCAAATAATCCATTTCTGTACGCATAAAGCATTTGTAAGCATCTTCCGGAGTACAGACTATCGGCTCGCCTCTCACATTAAAACTGGTATTAACAACAAGACCATAAGCTGTTTTTTCTTTAAAGGCATTGATCAGTTGCCAATATCGGGGATTGGTTTCTTTGTGAACAGTCTGTACCCGGGCGGAAAAATCCAAGTGCGTAATTGACTGAATATCGCTTCTTTCAAGATAGAGTTTTTCCCATAAATCCAATTCCTGGTAATTGTCGGGCAGATTTTTTCGTCTGTTTTTATTGACGTCTGCAACAAACAACATGTAGGGCGAAGTGCCCGATAAATCAAAAAAATCTTTTGAGCTCTCGATCAAAACAGACGGCGCAAACGGCCTAAAACCTTCCCTATATTTTATTTTCAGGTTTAATTTTCTCTGCATTTCACTATTTCTAGCATCGCCTAATATGCTGCGATTGCCTAATGATCTGGGCCCAAACTCCATTCTGCCCTGAAACCACCCCACCACATTACCCTCATCAAGCAAACCGGCAACGTTATTACATAAATCATCAAAACCATCAATTTTTTTATAGACGGCTTTATGTTTTTTAAACGCAATAATAGCCTCTTTATCTGAAAAATCAGGTCCCAGATAGGCGCCTTGCATAGAATCGCTATCCCCTGTGACTGTGCGCTTTTGCTCAAAATACATATAATGAGCCATTTGTGCGGCTCCTAACGCAGCACCCGCATCACCTGCAGCCGGTTGAATAAAAATATCTTTAAACAGGTTTGCTTTCAAAAGCTTGCCATTGGCTACGCAATTAAGTGCCACGCCGCCTGCCAGGCATAAGTAATCCGCCCCGGTAATTTTTTTCGCCTCTTTAGCCATTTTCAAAACGATTTCTTCCGTTACATTTTGAATTGCGTAAGCCAAATTACAATGCTTTTGTTCAATATCACCATCCGGTTTTACGGCGGGAAAACCAAAAAGCAGTTCCCACTTTTTCGCTTTAACCATTTTGAGCCCGGTCGCATAGTTAAAATAATCCTGATTTAACCAAATGGAGCCGTCATCTTTAATGGAAACAATATGTTCTTTGATTAAACGAATGAATTCATTGGTTTGCTTTGCATCCGGATTTCCGTAGGGCGCTAATCCCATTAATTTATATTCGCCCGAATTTACCCTAAAACCAAGATAATAGGTAAACGCCGAGTAAAGAAGCCCGACGGAATGCGGAAATTTCATCTCCTTAAGCATGGTTATTTTATTGTCTTTGCCATGACAAATGGACGCAGTCGCCCATTCACCCACACCGTCAACGGTTAATATGGCAGCTTCCTGATAAGGCGACGGATAAAAAGCGCTGGCCGCATGCGAAAAGTGATGCTCTGTAAACAAAAGGCGTAATTTCTTTTTATCGTAATTTTCAACTTCCGCCAACCCTTCATAAAGCAGCTTCTTTAAAAACATTTTCTCTTTAAGCCAGACCGGTATGGCTGTAAGAAATTGGCGCAATCCTTTTGGCGCAAATGCGTAATAAGTCTCTAATAGCCTTTCAAATTTCAATAATGGTTTGTCATAAAAAACGACAGCATCTAATTCATCAATACTGCAACCGGAATATTCCAGGCAAAATTTTATGGCATTGACCGGAAAATCCGGCGTGTGTTTTTTTCTTGTAAATCTTTCTTCTTGCGCGGCGGCAACAATCTTACCATCGATTATTAATGCAGCTGCTGAATCATGGTAGTATGCAGAAATACCCAAAATTGTTTTCATATTGCCCTTTTAATACTATACGATAGCGAAACGGTATACGACACCCCCGCATAACAGGGGTTATGGGTTTCAATGAAGTCGGAACCGAAGACGGCCAATATACAAGACCCTACGACACGGCGTCAAGTCATAGCCTCTATGGAGAATTTTGCGATCACAGTGTATTTTAAACCGTAGTGACCGTTCACAGTATACTTAAGTAAAATCGAAGCTATAACAACTTGTGTTTCTCCAGGAACTCTTGGAATGGTTTACTTAACAGTTCAGATCCCTCTTCGGTAAGATGGCTTGAATCGCGATATATCAGTCGCCCGCCTTCTCGAAGCGGCGAGCAGAATTTGCTCGTCGAGCCGCAAAGTACATCAAAAGGATCATATACATAGAAGTTTGAGTGGGTCTTCTCAAGATTCCGCAAGTAGTCAAAAAAGTCCTTACGGCGGGCTAATTGCTCATTTCGATTCTCAGCAAATCCATTTTTGCATTTATCTGATATAGCCCATTCTGGCCTGAACCACTGTCGGCTGCAATAACTTCCAGGGCCAATAGCATTGTATTTTGGCGAAGGCGCAAAATACACAATATTCAAATTTTTTGGGACATTTTCGTTTAAGAAACGCTCAAGAACCTTGGAATAGGAAGATAGTGTGCCATCCGCAAATTTTGGCGAATAATTAGACCGGATTACAAGCACTAATCTTTCAGATCGGTTTTCTGATAAGTATTTAATGAGGCTTGTTATAAATGCGCATGATACATCCTCGTCTGGAGTAGGGGGCACCCGGCATCCTGGACTGAATATATTCAATACGGATGCTTCTCCCGTGTTGTAAATCTTATCCGCCATTGGGAAAAGATCCATCGCGTGGCTGTCACCTACAAAAGTCAGAAGAGTCGTCGATCCGTTAATTGCCAAGCAGCGCGTGATGTTGCCTGCGTGCCCCTCGGTGTTCGTGGAAAAGATGGTATGCGCAAAGCACTTGTCGATTTCGCGCCCGCTATATTTAGCCTTGTATCCAGGCATAGGGGATATATATCCAATTTCGTTTTTATCATAAACTCCAGAAAACTGGGGAAATCCAAATCTCTGAGTGAGCAGTATGACTGCCGATGCTGCTACAAACCCGGCCAAACCGATGGCGATCGTCATCAATTTTTGGTTGAACCAATCCGCTTTCCGAAGAGGCTTTTCGATGAAATGGTATGAAACTATTGCAAGTGCGAAAATTAATATTAACTGAAATGGCATGGACCATGCGTAAATTCCAATAGTCCAGCGACTCAAGCAAATGATGCACCAATGCCATAGATATAAAGAATAGGAAATTAATCCCATGTAAACAACAGCAGGATAGGTAAGAATTCTAAAAGTGAATGATTGCGGCTTGAGAGAGCCGATCAGTGCGACCGTTGATAAGACGACGAACACCGTGGCGAAAACTGTGTACTGCTCAGGAATACATAAGCCAACAAGGATAAAAAATGAAGGGCGGGCCGGATTTATTTTTTGGAAAAATGGAATAAAGAATTGATTGAAGTGCTTCGTTCCAAACGCCAAAATACATCCTACCCCCAACTCCCAAAATCGAAATGGCATGAGAAAATAGGCTGCCGGTTGGTCTATATAATAGGTGATTACATACGCTAATAGAGAGGCTAATGATAGACCGCTCAGCACAATTAATCGAAGTTTTTGAT
The DNA here is from genome assembly GCA_003158415.1 of Methylobacter sp. Lineage (GTDB taxonomy): Bacteria > Pseudomonadota > Gammaproteobacteria > Methylococcales > Methylomonadaceae > Methylobacter_C. Next base: position 5,408 of record PMJA01000328.1, on the reverse strand, counting down.
TTGAGTTAGACTGGCCTGCGCGCCACATAAAGAGCAAAGGGAAGATTAAGTAAAACTGCTCCTCAACGCCCAATGACCAAGTGTGGGTAAATGGATTTGTTTTAGCGCTCTGCCCAAAATAGTCAATCGCTTGAGTATAAAGAAAGATGTTGGATATACCAAACAAAGAAGAGACCCCAGTTAGCGCGTAGGCTTTAGTATCTGGGACAAACAATCTAATCAATACAGAGAAAAAAATGACTATTGTGATGAGGGCAGGGGCAAGGCGTTTAATTCGTCTTGAATAGAAGTCTATTAACAGTCGGCCTAAAGAAGCGTTCGCACCGTTTTGGAGAGATGACGTTATTACATATCCTGAAATAACAAAAAAAATGTCTACGCCCAAGTAACCGCCGGGCAATATGACGCTATTTAAATGATTTGCTATGACCGCAAGGACTGCAACAGCTCGAAGGCCATCTATTTCTGGTCGATAATTATATATCATATATGGCATCTTTAGGGTGCTGTGCTTATTCGTCCGTAAATATACGGACACTTGCATAGACACAAACTCATCGTATTAGCTCAAGCAATCGAATAGGCAGTTTCAACGCCAACAATAGCCAATGGGTATACAATCCATTTTCTTTGCACGCCCTGACAACTTCCGCGTTCAACTTAACGCCCATCATAAATCCGCTGTTGCTCACCCCGCCCGATCTCATGGTCACCGTCACCTTATCAATAAATGACCACGCTATTTTTTGCCTGATCAGCAATCTGACCAGCATCTCAAAATCGGCGGATATTTTATAATCCGTCTTATACATTCCTGCGCGTTCATAACAAGATTTTTTGCAATAAAACGTAGGGTGTGGCGGCATAACACCGATCCTCAGCAATGCGGAACTCAATTTGNNGAAAAAACGGCATCCACTTGCGTCTGGCAAAACCTGTCCGCTATTGCCTGCAATACACTGCCATCGACAAACATATCATCCGAATTCAACAGGCCCACGTAATCGCCGGAACACAGGGCTATGCCTTTGTTCATCGCATCGTAGATTCCACCATCCTTCTCGCTAAGCCAATAATCAACGACATGATCGTACTGTCTCAAAATATCAACCGTTGCATCGCTGGAGCCGCCATCAATAACGATATACTCAACGTTGTCATAAGTCTGCTTCATGACGCTTTCTATGGTATCCCGCAGGGTTTCTGCACCGTTAAACACGACGGTGATCACCGTGATTAACGGCTTACCCGGCAATGAATGCTTGTAAACGCCACGGGAGCGTAAGCCGCCCGCTACCTGACTTCCTACACTGTCGTGCCGTTGAGGCCGGACATTGGATTTGCCGTCAGACTCATTTTTTATCGCCGAGGATGCAATGTTTGTGCTCATGCCTCGCCTGTATCCGTCGCAAGGCTCAACATCGCAGCCGCAACTTCTTCCCAGTTTCGCGGTATTGCTTTAAGGTTTTCCGACCACTCAGGCCACCACCCGGAATCAAGACGTCTGCTTAAATCGTTTACCGCCTCATTTAGCGTAGCCACATCATTGGGATCAAAGTAAATCGCCTGATCCCCGCAAAGGGTTCGAGCATAAGGTCGGTCAGGGCAAATGATCGGCAAACCTATCCACATGGCCTCGACCAGCGGAAATCCGAAACTTTCGGAAAGAGACAGGAATAAAAGCGCGTCCGCCGCCTGATATGCCGTTATAACCTTATCCGGTGCAAGCCTGTCAACGCAATGCAACCATGCTATTGCCGGATTTGGATTCAAGTTTTCCGGAATCGTCAGCAACAATTCAGCTACGGGCCATTCTTTCGCCTGATCAGCCTGAATCGCAGCCAATAACCGGTGATTTTTATGCGGGTAAACCGCAGCCGGATAAAACAGCCGCAAACCGGAGTCTGCCCGACCATTTCTTTGAGTGCGTTTAAGCTGAGACTCCAGCAGCCAGCGTGGGGCAGGCTGTGCGATAACATGGACGCGCCCTTTTATTTCCGGATAGGTATCGATCAGGGCCGCTTTCATGGCCTCTGTTTGAACAATGAAGGCCGAAACATAAGCGCTGTTGAGCCTGAACAACCCCCTGGCTATCCAATATTTGATAGCGCCAAGAGTCCTGCCGGTACTTGACCTCTGCGTCAACAGAGGGGTCTGAACAAAGACAGTCTGTTTAGCTTTGCTCCTGAGCGGTATATCGCCCAGCACCAGTAGCGGCGTAGCGCCATCAAACTTGCTGCCGAACAGCGTACATTCCAGCAACCTTGACATAGCATTGGGTAAATAGCGCTTGTAATATATTAGATGGGTATCCGGACAAACGGCTTCGTAATTGGAAAGCTCGCCCTGCGACGGCAGGTAAACTGCTTCCAATTGATAATCCGGCTGCCGCTCAAAATTGGGCAGTAAGGACTGAAGTAATTGAACAGCACCCAGGCCGGCAATATTGGTAAGATGAAGACGAACCGCCTTTTTTTTTCCAGCTTGTTTAATCATAGTTTTGACTCATACCAAGGACAAGCAGGCTTTGGATCGTTAAGCGCGTCATTGCTGAGCACATCGAACATATAACGGCCAGCTACTTCAGGCGCTAATACTGCGTTTGCATTCCGGGCCGCAAGACGCATTTTTGCCAATGATTCCGGGGCAATAACCAGCTCATGCAATATACGCTCCAGATCCAACACATCTTCACTGGCAAAAATAGCGCCGCATCGCCATTTCTCAACGACGGCACCCGCTCCGACCCGGTTGCTACAAATGACCGGAACCCCCGCCATCAGCGCCTCATTAACGACGACTCCCCACCCGTCATTTCGACTCGGCAGCACCAAAACATCATACCGGGCAATAACGGCCTGCGCCGTTCCAAAAGGAATGACGCCGCAATAGCTGACGGCCGCTTGATCGAAATCGAATTGACTAGAGTCACCGGAACCATAAACATCAAGCGTAACAACTAACTCCTTTCTATTCAGATGTCTAACCGCCTCAATCAACACATCCAGACCCTTTCTTTCGATCAACGTCCCAATAAAAATCAGTCTTAAATCCGTTTTTTGGGTATCGGTCATCGGCGTTTCCCGGCCCAGACTTTCAGAGCGGGGCACGAAATAACCAAAGGGAAATATTTTTTCCTTAGCTATACCGATACCTCGGTACTGTGCTACCGCCAAGGGTGAAATGGCGAAGACCCCGGCGATGCGACGGCTCAGCAGCGCCCCGTAAAAACGGTATAAGGCCGGGCGCAGCAGCGCTTTAGCCCAATTAATGAGTTTATGGCTATCATGTAAATAACCCACAGAAACAGGCGAATAAGGTTCGGATATTAAAAACACTCTTAACCCCATCGCGATGGCCAACAGTAATGTGACAATCAACTTCGGCTGTTCAAAGGGACTGCCGAAAATATGAACGGCATCGCGATGATCCCGAAGCTGCCGAACAATATACTTAAACCAGCCTTTTTGCGGAATCAATTGCGGAGAAAGCGAATCGGCATGCCGGTTCACCCAGCCCTGTACTTGTCGTGTCGGGTGCTCGGCCCTGCAGACATACGCCGTTAAAACGCCACTTGCCGCTTGTTGCAGCGCGTCCAAGGTATAGGACTGATGATCCGTTAAAACCGGTTGCCAACTTATCACTTTCACTGCCGCTCCCCAACTGAAGGCTTAAATAGGAAATCACTCAGCCTGTGACCCACTCTTTCCGGCGCACAGGCTGTTGATATGGCTTGCATGCCGGTTTGCGACAAGGCTCTTGCAGTATCACGATGCTCTACAACCCATCGTAGCCTCTCGATCAACAACGCTGGATCATCAAGCTCCAAATAGAGGGCGCCATCTGCCAGCACTTGTCGAACATCGCTAATGTCAGTCGAAACCACCAATATGCCTAAACTGGCGAATTCGATAACCTTCGAGGGAAATGTCGTATCGGCGAGTGCGCCTAAGTTCGGCTTAAGGGCAAGGCCGACATGAGTATTCGCGAGTATCCGCCGGTATTCTTCATCTGTTGTGCGGCCATGCACAAAAACTTCAGGCTTTCCAGCATCGGCTGCCAGCGCTTTAAATGGCTCAAGGCAATCGCCCTTGCCGGTAATATCAAATCTTATATCGCTTGCCCAGGCTGGCGATTGCTCACGTAACAGACTGATGGCCTCAATTAGCATCGACGCGCCTGTATCATAAGAAACCGTTCCGCCTAAAAGAACGGTGACTGGCGATTGATTCCAGTTTACCGTTGTAGACAGCGTATCTGAAGTTCCGTAACAACATAAAGTGGGCCGCAGCTTGGTCGTACTTTCCAGTGCCTGACAGGCAAGCAGTGCGCCTCCCGAAAAAAGCGTGTCGTAGAACCAACTTAGCATGCGCGACTTTACACCGGATAAAGACCAATGGGTTAAATCAATCGCGCCATCCTCTAAATCCAATACGGTATTAATACGAAAAATTTTTGCAAAAATCAATACCGGCAAGTAAGCCGACATACGATTATAAAAAAGGATGGTTTTTGTCACTTTTTTTCTATGCAAGCGCCACAGGAGAGGAACAAAAGCAAATAATGTCAGCAACTCGGACAACACTGGCGCATGAAGAAATGGCAAATAAATAACGGGCACACCACCTACCCGTTGCGCCTTCGCGCGAAAATAACGGTCAGAACCATCCTGCCTGCCGCGCCCCAAACTAACGACTGTGGTACGCACTCCGGCTTTGCTCATGGCGCGACAAAGGAGAAATATCTTGCGCGATGCCGCCGGGCTGTCCGTCACAATGCCCCGCTCCAGTCGGGTTACGTCATCCAGCGCATTACAAATAAAAAATAAATGGTTCACTGCTTATATGAGCTCTTTCTTAACTACCGCAGGCACGCCCGCTACCAGAACATTCGCAGGCACATCGCGAACCACCACTGAACCTGCCGCCACAACGGCGCCTGAACCGATAGTGACCCCGCCCAATATCCGGGAACCTGCGCCTATCCAACAGCCATCGTTAATCACGATGGGATTGGCAGTCCCCTCACCTGCCCTGCGCGAGGAATTCCCGATAAGGTGACTACCCGTAATGAACTCAACCGACGGGCCAATATCGCAGTTGGCGCCAATCGTTATTGGCGCATCCAAGTGCGTATGAAAAATCACGCCAGGACTCAACCAGGTATCGGAACCGATACAAAGCAGGCCTCGGCCATATATCCAGCCTCGACCACATAGAGAGACATTTTCTCCAATCTCAACATGACCTAACTTAAGGCAAAGCCGTTTAAACTCAAAACACCGTGATGGCGGTAATATCCAAAACAGGAAATTCAGTAGGTGTCTAAGCATTCATTATCCAAGCAGAAAGTAATATATCGGATGTCGTCTCAAACCACGGACAAACAAGCACCAATGTACTGACAGT
>PMJA01000107.1 GCA_003158415.1 Methylobacter sp. | reverse complement strand
GATTTTTAGCGGTTTAGTCGTTATGATCTATATGCGCATAGACCAGATCATGATTAAAGAAATGTTGGGAGAAAGAGAGGTTGGGCTTTATTCGGCAGCGGTCAGGATAAGTGAATTGTGGTATTTCATTCCAGCCATTATTACGAGTTCTTTATTCCCATCCATTATCAATGCAAAAAAAATAAGTGAGAAATTGTATTGCACAAGACTGCAACGTTTGTATACGCTCATGGTTTGGTTGGCGATAGTTATAGCATTGCCGATGACATTTTTGAGTGATTGGCTAGTGATTCTGTTGTATGGCGAGGCTTACAAAGAAGCGGGATTCGTGTTAATGATACATATCTGGGCGGGAGTGTTTGTGTTTTTGGGTGTGGCCAGCGAAAGCTGGTTAATAAGTGAAAACCTACAAAGAATTTCTTTTTATAGAGCATTTTTAGGTGCAGGTATTAATGTCATATTAAATTTTGTGCTGATACCCATTTACGGGTTGGTTGGAGCCGCTATTGCGACAATCATAGCACAAGCAATGGCTGCATTTGTTTTTGATAGTCTGTCAAAAAAGACCAGAATAGTCTTTTTCATGAAACTGAATACGTTAAATATAGTGAAAATAGTTCAAAAATCCTAGAAGTGATGATTTGGCGAATACGCTGGTATTTCTGGCGTCATTGGATGATGACGCGCTACAATAGCGCTGTTATAGGCGTTCAGTGCCCATTGATTAACAGGGTCGCTGACGTAAGTTTGACCATCCGGGTGCTGGTGAAAACGTACGCCGATATAGTGGATCACAATCTGATTGAACCGAAAGATGTCAAGGCGCTGGGTATTGATTACTGTGGCCTCGGGCGAGAGGACGGTTCAGCGCTAATTAAGGGGGGTTATAAGTGCCGCATACACTAATTATCGTAGCAGGACGCACCGAACGCCATTATTGGCGGGATCTGTGGCGCTACCGCGAATTGTTTTATTTTCTGGCTTGGCGCGATATACTTGTCCGTTACAAGCAAACGTCGGTTGGCGTGTTATGGGCTGTGCTGCGCCCGTTTTTGACTATGGTGGTATTTACCCTGGTCTTCGGTAAATTGGCCAAACTTCCGGCGGGCAATGCGCCTTATCCGATCCTGGTTTTTGCCGCATTGCTGCCCTGGCAGTTTTTTTCCAATGCTTTTGCTGAGGCGGGCAACAGTCTCATAGCCAATTCCAGCATGATTTCCAAGGTGTATTTCCCGCGCTTGGTGATCCCTACCAGTGCCATAATCGTCAGTTTCGTCGATTTCCTGATTTCCTTCGCCATTCTGGTCGGCCTGATGGTGTGGTATGGCTATCTTCCGGACTGGCACATCCTTACCTTGCCGCTGTTTGTATTGATGGCTTTTGCCGCTGCGATGGGCGCCGGTTTGTGGATAGCCGCGCTTAATGTGAAATACCGGGACTTCCGTTATATCATCCCGTTTGTGGTGCAGATCGGTATGTACGTTTCCCCCGTGGGATTCAGCAGCACCATCGTGCCGGAACAATGGCGCCAGCTTTATTCGCTCAATCCCATGGTCGGCGTAATTGACGGGTTCCGTTGGGCGATTATGCGCGGCGAGACGCCCATTTACTGGCCCGGCTTCCAGCTTTCACTCATGCTGGTGATGATTACCCTCATTACCGGGATTTTTTATTTCCGCAAAACGGAAAAAAGTTTTGCCGATGTCATCTAGCTAAAATGACCAACATTATCAGCATCGAAAATCTCTCCAAGAAATACATTATCGGTCACCAACGGCAGGAGCGCTACACCGCCCTGCGCGACGTGTTGGCTAATGGCGTCAAGCGCACGGTTGGCAAGATACTGCATCCACGGCAAGCTAAACGGGATGATCCAGAGCATGAGGAGTTCTGGGCGCTCAATGGCATAAATTTAGACATCCGGCAGGGTGACCGGGTGGGTATTATCGGGCGCAATGGCGCGGGAAAATCCACGCTGCTCAAAATATTGTCCCGCATTACCGAGCCGACTTCTGGCCGGATTAAAATCAAAGGTCGGGTTGCCAGCTTGCTGGAGGTGGGGACAGGGTTCCATCCCGAGCTTACCGGAAGGGAGAATATTTTTCTCAATGGTGCGATTCTCGGTATGAGCAAAGTGGAGATCAAGAAGAAGTTTGATGAAATTGTTGCCTTCGCTGAAGTNNTGCCGTGGCGGCGCATTTGGAGCCTGAGATACTCATCGTGGATGAGGTGTTGGCGGTGGGGGATGCGCAGTTCCAGAAAAAATGCCTGGGAAAAATGGAAGAAGCAGGTAAGGATGGGCGGACGATATTGTTCGTGAGCCATAATATGGGCGTGATTTCGCAATTGTGCTCCACTTGCGTGTGGTTGGATAAAGGTGAAATAAGGGAAATAGGCCAAACGAGTACTGTCGTAAATGCATACATGCACAATGGAGCATCCGAACTAAGCGGCGAGAGGGTGTTTCTGGATGACCCAAAGAAGATAGTGCAATTGAAAAAAATATCCCTAATGGATCAGGAAGGAAATATGACCCAGAAGTTCGATTGCGATAGNNGGGTATCTCGGCATTAACAAGTCGGACGGCACGCAAGTATTAGTGTCAGACACCTTTGACGGGGATACGGGCAACCTGTTGGATAACTTGCCCCTAGGCATGAACACTATCACGGCAACCATACCGCCAAGAACATTAGGGCATGGGGACTACATGATTCAATTTGCCATGACCAGCTTGGCTGCGGACAATTTTTATGTGGATGTAACAGATAACGAGTGCGGTTTCAGCCTGGACGACTTTACCTCGAAACGGGGCAACCAAAGAGATGGTTTTTTTAGTACCTTGTTAGCAAGGCGCAAACTGGAAAATTGAATAACGTAAGGCCAACACAATGAAATTAGCCAATAAAAGAATTCT
>PMJA01000002.1 GCA_003158415.1 Methylobacter sp. | reverse complement strand
TTATATCAACGCTGCCCAATGTTGCAGGTATATTGTTTTCAAATAACTTTTACATGACTACTTAACATCGATTATTACGACAGTAAAATTATTTTCTGGTGAAAAATACACTCCAATTCCCACATATATTTTATTTTTCAGTAGCATAAAAACCGATAGGTTTTTGCTTTTAGCGGTGTCGGGTGCGCCTGACCGAATGAAGGAATTTGCCATGAACGCAGTGAATGAATAGCAAAATTCCGTAGTAAGTTATTACGGTTTCTTAAGTTAAACCTAAAAATCTACTATAATGAAAGCCTAACATCAAAATTATTAAGTGGTATTTTGAAGCTGAAAGCGAAAAATAGCACGGGGAAAACTTATGGCTTATGCGATTTTCAGGACTCAGAAATTAAAGAATTACGACAAGATAAAAGCGGTCGAAGGCCATCACACCAGAACCCACGATGTAAAGAATGCCGATGCGTTAAAAAGCCATAAAAACATAGATTTTATAGACCGCGATGGTAAAAATTTTGCAAATGCCATTAAAGACCGGATCGGCGAGAGAACCATACGTAAAAACGCTGTCCTGGCTGTCGAAGTATTAATGACAGCATCCCCGTCTTATTTTCGAGCCGACGAAAAGGATTATGGCATTTACGATCAACAAAGAACGGACGATTTTACCAAACAGGCCATGGAGTTCTTAAAAAAGGAATTTGGCGAAAGAAATATTATCAGCGCGATTTGTCACCTCGACGAAGCCACCCCGCACATCCAAGCGGTCATCGTGCCCATCGATCCAACCTCAAACAAACTTAATGCCTCTTACTGGTTTGACGGCCCTAAAAAAATGTCTGAGCTGCAAGATAGGTTTTTTGAAGCCACGCAATCGTTAGGATTAGAACGCGGTATTAAAGGCAGTAAAGCCACACACACAACGATACAAGATTTTTACGCATCGTTAGAGTGCCAAGATATTTTAACGCCGCCTATAGGCGTTTTAACCCCACCACTTGCCTTAAAAGTATCTACCAGGGAAGAGTGGGCAAAAGATGAATCTTCCCGACTTGAAGAAGATCAACAGCAAACCATGCGCCCTATATTTGCCAAGGCCGCCGTTTCAGTTGATGCGCAAAAAAGAGCCAGACAAGCCGAAGCAACTTCAAAGCGAAAGGTAGAAGAACTGGAGCAGATGAAGGCGCAAGCTAAGCTGATCCGAGAAATGGACTTGGTGCCTATCTTGGAAAAAGTTGGCGCCAAAAGAATAGGTAATGCTGACGGGCAACAAATCTGGGGCATTAATCCGTCAATGGTCGATGGAAAGCCTGTTTTTGAGCATATTGCCTTAGAAAGAAGTACCGGTAAATTCTATAACCACTATCGAAATATCGGGGGCGGTGGCGCTATCGATTTAGTCATGCATTTAGAGGGCTTGGATTTCACAAAAGCCGTTAGTTGGTTGGGCGGTAATATCGACAAAACCCAAGCTGTCGGATCGGCCATGGTTTACGCAAAAAAACAGGCTGAGGAAGCCGTTAAAAAACCGGCCCCGCTTCCTGAGCCTGTAGAGCAGCATTGGCCGCACGTTCGGAATTATCTTATTAATGAACGAGGTTTAAACCCAAAAGTCGTTGATCAATTGCATGAAAGGGGGCGTCTTTATGCGGATTTCATGAAAAATGCCTGCTTCAGGTATGGCTCCACGGGTGTTGAGCGCTCCGGAACGCGTGGCGTAAGGTGGAAAGGTTTTGCTGGTGTAAAGACCGAAGGTTTTGTTTTAAAAACGGTTAATGATTCGCCTGGTGCCGTTTTTGTTGAATCGGCTATCGATGCTATATCTTTTATGGATTTGCGGAAGCGGCAGCCAGAATTGGCTGCATATAAGGGCTACGATGTGATCGCCGTGGCAGGTACCAGTACCCAGATAGTCACGAAATTATCAAAAGAATATAAACATATCATTATTGCTTTTGACCGAGATAAAAATAGGCGCGGGGATGAAGCTTTTGAAGAAATCAAAGCCACTCTGCAGAAAGCGGAAAGACTGACACCGGCAGCGCCGCATAAGGACTGGAATGACTACATTAAACCGGTTGAGCCGGAAATTAATGGTGACAGTAGTAACGATAAAAAAGACGATGAGTGCTTAAGTATGTAATTACGATTATTACTGAAATTTCCGTAATTACTAAATTACAATAATTACTACTTACAATCGTAATTATTGTGTTACACTGTGCTTAGTGTATTTTTATTTTGGAGTTAGGAAATGGGCCCACGATTAAACGAACAAGATATCCATGCGGCATGTGCTGAACTGGTAGCAATGGGTGAAAAGCCCACCTCCTTGGTCATCTTAGAGCGGCTTGGCCGAGGGGGATTGGGCACCATAACGAAGTATATGAAAACCTGGCAACAAACGGATGAAGCCAAATCGGCCAAGGCAGAGTCTCTTCCGGCAGTGGTGCCACTCCCTGAAAAATTATCCAAGGATGGCGACGATCTAGTGAAAAAACTCTGGAATGTAGCCAAATCAATTTCTGATGCCGAGATCGAGGGGGAACGAGAGGTCATGAGGCAGNNCCAGATTGCTGCTGAAGAAAAAGTGAATGAAGCCTACGAGTTCTCGGAAGTCCAGTCGAATAAACTGGAGAAACTGGGCGATGAATTCAAGAATATTACCGGCGAAAACGATAGCTTGAAGGCTGATTTATCTACGACAAGGCAACAGCTGAAGACCGCTTTAGAGGATAAAAAGGTTCTTGATGCAGAGCTATCTGAGGCTATTGTACAAGCCAAATCATTAACCGGAATCATATCGGGATTAGAGCAAAGCGTGGCCTTAATCGAGCAAGAAAAAAAGCAATTACAAGGTATTATTGCCGATAAAGATAAAGCCCTTGAAAAAACCAAAGCTGACCATGAAAAGGCGATCTCCAAGTTAGAAGCGGCACATAATCAAGCCGTCTTAAAACTAGAAGCCGGCCACGAAAAAATAGTTTTAAAACTAGAAGCCGATGGGAAAGAAGCGCTTGATCGGCTTGAGAATGCCCACAGTAGCGCCATGCAGGCCATTAATATTTCTCACCACCAAGCGCTGGAAGGCTTGGAAAAGGCCCGTAAAGAAGCGGTGTCTCAATATAAATCAACCATTGCCGATTTAAACAAAGATAAAGAAGCTCTTTCACTGTTGGTCAAAGAGCTGCAAGCAAGACCAGTAACAAATATTGAGACAAAACCCTAACGGGTTTTTTGCCGCTTAATTTTATCCCCCATAACAGGGGGTAAAATCTACTGAAAAGAAAAATAATTAAAGATCAAAATCAGTGTGCAGAGTGGGCTTAATATCCATTACCTTGTAGAGGCCGAATAGCGGTTTTAATATTTACTGTTTCCTGTATAAACACCAGCTTTAATGTCATTATCCGCACGTTCATCCATTTGCTTTAGAAAAATCCCCTGTAGTTTGGTGTCTTCGTCCTTAAACTCTCTTCGACTTATTTCTTTTCTTAGAAGTTGCTGTTCAATTTCCTTTCTTGCGTCGTAACTTTTAATTTCTAAATCAGGAAAAATGCTAACGGCGATGATTTCATCCTTTTTTCCATTAATACAGTCCAGATACCCTTTATCATCCATTGGCCTGCAAGTATTAGTTATATATTCGCTAATCGGCACCATCTTTTCAGTCATTTTACTGTTCGCTTGCTTATATCTGTCGGCTGTAGATTGCTGTTGATCGTTAAGCTTTTGTTCATAGGCGTAGCCTTTGGCCTGCAAGCAATAATTAATTGCTTTGTTTCGCTCTACCTCAAGAAGTAAACTTTGACTTAACCCAATAACTGCTTTCATTGCCTCTAAATTACATTCGGCGTTATCCTTTGCCAATTGTTCTTGGGTTACATTTTTAGTTAACAGTATCTTGGGTGCGCAACCGGTCATAAATACAGCGGCAATAGCTAAAGCCGTAAATCCTTTTCTCTTTGTCATGATTTTTATTTTTTAGATGATGAGCGGTAAAGTGGCTCAGAACAGACTTTTTCGTCCAATTTTCTTTATCGTTTAAACGTTCTTTTTTTCTATGCNNTTCCGAGCTACTGATGCTTCTGATGAGTAATGATGGTTAATGCTCCACAAAAAACAGCTCAACCCAAAAAGGAGTTCAAAACCATCTTAGTTTGGTCGACTAATTTGATGCGGTGTAGTACGCTGCACCGCTAAATCCCCTGGTCANNGGTTGCGAACCATAACCCAATTGCCTTTCTCTGACCTCAGTTATTCAGATGCATATGCTTTGGTTACCGAGCACCGAAGCGTATTTAATAGAAGCACTTTCCGTAGACCTTCTTTTGCTTCATGGTTATTGATCTTATTGAAGCCAAACGCAAAACGACCTTGCTCTTCAACGAACTCGGAAAACCATTCCTCACTATTGAGCTGTGGCATCGGATCAAGAAGTTGACCGTCAGTCCCTGTTACACGGCTGATGAATTCAGGCTTATCGGAAGGTTCGACATTGCCAATGAGGAAGGTCGCTCTTAGATAATATTTCCGAGGACTTTCCTCGCCAGCGATAAGCCAAATACGACTGCCACTTTTCCCATCCGTTGATTTTTTTGTATATATGGCAAGGTTGCCAATATCGAGCGCTGGGTAGCCCATTTTTTCTGCCTTGTGATACACAACGTAGTCGCTCATATATGTCCTAAATTTTCCTGATGTCTAATTAAGTGATTATATAGATATGCATAATACACAATTTTACATGTTATCTAGCTTCTGGATGATTTTTAGTCTGGCGATGAGACACTTTGTGCTGTTTTGTCTCATGTTCAAATAGGGTTGGCCTGGAGTTTCGCGGCCTCTAGGGGCATCAAAACACCTCAACAGTAGACCTCAACAGTNNCAACAGTAGACCTCAACAGTAGACCTCAACAGTAGACAAAATGATAAGGCTATCTAATTTTAGCTTTCGTAACGCTGCTCTTTGCTGTGCCACGCACGGATAATGACAACGACTTCCCTATCGGTAATATAGCGCAAGACATAACCTCCCGTACCGAAAGGCAAGAACAATTCGCGGCGGTCGGTACCGTCATTCATGGGTTGGCCTATTTCTGGAAAATCGGCTAAACGATTGGCTCCCGTTTGCAGAACAAGACCGGCACGAGTAGCTGCTGTTGGATTTCTTTCTTCCAAAAATAGGCGTAATCGTTGAATATCTTCTAGCGCTTCGGGTAACCATACTATCTTGGGCACGGTAACTCGCTTTCGCTTCCCCATGACCCCAGCCATGCGTCAACAGTTTCATGCGCTATGGCGTGGCCTGTTAGCTTGTAGTGTTGCCAACGTTCCATATCTTCACGTTTTTCCTGTTCGTAGGTTTCTTCGCGTTCGACATACTCTTCAATTGCTGCTTTCATAAGCCAATGTGGCGTGCGATCTTTAACCATGCTTAGTGTTTTAAGGCGACTGTGTAGCGTCTCATCTAATTTGACGCCCGTGTTGATGGTTTTCGGCATAGATTCTTACCCCCTGTCTGGTTGTATTTATTACAACCTTATTATACCTTTTATAATCCATAGTCAAAGGCTTTGCTTAAAGTCGCTTATTTTATTTAACGACTACATTTTTGGTGTGAACGATTATGAAATCATGCAAAAAAACAAAAGCGCTGTTTTTTTTATTTTATTATTTTTTATTATTTTAAGAGCCACTAATCCCTTATATATAGGGGCTTGTAGAGGATAAAAAACAAAATTTTCATTTAATTCAATATTTGAATCTTTTAAAGCTAGTTTATAACCTTCAAGACGATCTATACTTACACTTGTATTTTTATCGCCCATTATAAAAGCAATGTTTTTTGCC
>PMJA01000054.1:6402-7924 GCA_003158415.1 Methylobacter sp. | reverse complement strand
TTGTTGAAAACGACGATCAAACTGAGGCGTTAATCAATTTCCATATTGTCCCGGAAACTGGGGAGGTTGTTGTCCACCGCATAGGTCGCCGCTTCGTTCTGCGACGTGGTGATCTAGTGGGCTGCATTGAAAACAGGCAGTTTACCGGCGGCGGCAAACGCACAACAACCGGCACAGTCAATCAGGATGTTATCAGGGAAACCAAACAAACCGAAGAGGCCAACCAATGACATCAATATATAAGGCAATTCTTGTCGATGTTTCCGCGTCAAGCTGGGTTAAGGACGCTTTGCGCTCTGCACTTGAGCGTGACCCGGTTGATGCGTTAAATGATGCGGAAACATTAGTAAAAGCACTGAGAGAAAACCTTGATGATATACATCGTCTAGTCAATGATTTTATGAACATGTATATGGAGAAGATTGATGAATAACCACACCGAACCTCAAAATGAGGAAGTCTCAGGAGAGCGCACAATATCCAGTGTCACCAAGAGGCAATCCCTACAAGCAAAAATAAATAACATTTTGGGGATTGCCATTATTGTCTTGCTGGGCGGCGGCTTTTTGTTTTGGTACTACAGCAACGTAGTTAGCAAACAGCAACAAATTCAGGAAGCCAAAAGGAAACAACACGAGCAGCAAATGCAAGGGGACGCACTCCTACCCAAGATCGGCACCGTGCCTTTTCCAAGTACCCCCTCACCACCTTCACAGAAACCTTCTGAGCCTGTCAATGTTGGCGACATATTTGGTCCCCCCCCTGTCTTCCCCGACACAACAACAACGACAACAACCAACACCGGCAACAACGCCGCCCCACCGCCAAAAACGCCTGAACAACTGGCGGAGGAACGACGACTAAACAGCCCTGTATTTGCCAAGTCCGGCACCAACACCACGGCGACCGCTATACCGCAAAACACTGGACTAGCAACGGGAAGCGATGCCCAAACAGGCGGCAATACTGCTCTGGGGGATGCCCTTAAACCGACTAAAACAGTGGCCGCCCGCGCGCAAAAGCTACCAACGATGACCTATCTTATTCCCAAGGGTGCAAAAGGAGACTGCACACTGGAAACCGCTATCGACTCACAACTGCCTGGATTGGTAACGTGTGTATTGGCGTTTGATATTTATGGGGCAAATGGCAAGGTGGTTATGTTGGAGCGCGGCACGACGCTCACCGGAGAAACCCGGTCGCAAGTACAACAAGGCCAAAACCGCCTATTTGTGCTTTGGGCAGAAGCCCGAACCCCAACAGGTGTTACCGCTCAACTTGATTCCCCGGCAACCGACGCATTGGGCAGAACAGGAGTAACGGGCGAAGTAGATACCCATTTCTGGGATAGATTTGGTGCGGCCATCCTGATTTCCGTGGTTAATGGAGCCACGCAAGCTGGAGCCAGTTACGCGAGTGGAGCAGGAACCAACGGCGGCACTAGCATCAACTATAACCCGCAGGGAGCCAACAGCGTGATGACTGAGGTATTACGGAATACGATCAACATCCCGCCAACAAT
>PMJA01000054.1:3325-6332 GCA_003158415.1 Methylobacter sp. | reverse complement strand
TAGTGGCTGGACACATGAAAAACTCGCTTTTGCCAGCGTTAGCTGGTGTCGGAACATGGCTAGTTTAGTCGCCAATAGAACGAATCAAGGCATTGATGAAAACTCCCCGTTGTTATCCGCCGACCTGCCCAGTGGTGAGCGTATTCAATTCGTTTTGCCACCGGCGGCTGAACACGTATCAATTACCATTCGTAGGCCATCGAGTAAGGTCTGGACATTGGACGAACTGGCCGCAAACGGGCTTTTTGACCGCTGCAAAGATGCAAGCAATGAACTGGATGAGGTAGAGCATCGATTACTGGAACTCAAGCATCAGCACAACTATATTGGTTTTCTCAAGCTGGCTGTTTTGTCCAGAAAAAACATTTTGGTATCAGGGGTTACAGGCAGCGGTAAAACGACTGCGACCAAAGCCCTGATTCTCGAAGTTCCCAACGACGAGCGAATAATCATCATCGAGGATGCCAAAGAACTCATTCTGAACAACCATCCCAACCATGTACGCTTGTTCTACTCAAAAGGAACGCAAGGGTTAGCCAATGTCACCCCGAAAATGTTGTTGGAGTCGTGTTTGCGGATGCGGCCAGACCGCATATTTTTAGCCGAATTACGTGGTGATGAAGCTTTTGATTATTTGCGTGTTGTAGCCTCACACCCCGGCTCAATCACCAGCGTACACGGACATACGGCGGAATTGGCACTGGCGCAAATGCTCTTGCTTATCCGGCAATCAGAAGCGGGGCAAGCGCTTAAATCGGAAGAAATCCGGTCTTTGCTTTATCAGACCATCGACATTGTGCTGCAATTCGATTTTGAAGGCTCTACCCGGTTTGTTAAAGAAGTTTGGTACAAACCGGACTTAAAGCGGGCGATGGCTAATGAACAAAGTAGGTAAAATCGTTGTAGTGTCGTTGTTAGCCCTTATAGCCGGACTTTATTTGTCCGGCTACTTTTTCTTATTTTTCAACCATCAAAACCCAATACAGACGACCCCCCTAACCATACTCAAATATGGCTATTATTACGGCCACAATCCGGCCCTGCGTAAAAGTCTGATCGGCAGTTCTGCATCAGGTTTCGGCATTATACTCATCTTCGCCATTTTGCCACTGATCCCGCGTAGCCGGGCATTACATGGTGATGCAAAATTCGCCACTTCATTAGAGATCAAAAAACGCGGTTTATTAGACGGTGACGGCATCCTACTGGGGCAGTTAAACGGCAAATATTTGTCCATGCCCGGACAACAGGGTGTAATCCTGTCCGCACCCCCCAGATCGGGCAAAGGTGTTGGCGTGGTCATACCCAACCTGCTTAATTTCCCCGGCTCTGTTATTGTGGTGGATATAAAGCGGGAAAACTGGGGGATTACCGCAGGATTCCGGCAAAAACACGGCCAACAAGTCTACCTGTTTGATCCACTATCTGAAACAGGCGATACCGCACGCTGGAACCCGTTATATTATGTGTCTGACGACACTAATATCCGCATTAATGATATTCAGCGGATTGCTGAAATGCTGTACCTATCTGAAACAGGCAAGGATTCATTTTGGGTAAACAGTTCCAGGACGCTATTCTTAGGCATAACGCTATACCTCTTTGAAACCAAAGGCGCAACACGAACCATAGGAGAAGTGCTTAGACAAGGCATGTCCGGCGGCACGACTGGGGAAGGTTTTGTCGCGCACTGGAAACGGGTTATAGAAGACCGTAAAGAAAGTGGTCATCCGCTTTCGTGGCAGTGTGTATCATCCATTTATGAGGTGATCGACCTGGCCGCACAAACCGCTTCCGGTATCCGCAAAGAATTTACATCAAAATTGTCCTTGTGGCTAAACCCGCTATTGGATGCAGCCACATCAGGCACTGACTTTGATTTAGGCGACCTGCGTAAAAAACCAATGTCTATTTATGTCGGTGTAACGCCTGACAACCTCGACCGGATACGCCCGGTTTTAAGCCTGTTTTTTCAACAGGCGATAGGGCTGCAAACGCGGGAGCTACCCGAACATAACCCGCTTCTAAAACATCAATTGTTACTCATGCTGGATGAATTCACCGCATTGGGCAGGATACCGATTATAGAAACCTCATGCGGTTTTTTGCCTGGCTACAACGTGCGGGTATTATTGGTAATACAAACGCCGTCCCAATTACGATCCGTGTATGGCAGGGATGGGGCAGACACTATTATGAAAACCCTGGCCGGTCGAATCTTATTTGCGCCCAAAGACTTCAACGATGCCCAAGAAATATCAAATGATTTAGGATCAACCACTGTTAAAGGCAAAAGCCGTTCACGGCCAATGTGGGGAACAGGTAAAGGCAATAGCACGACAGAAAGCGACCAGCGGCGAATGCTGTTGTTACCCCAGGAAGTCAAAGAAATAGGCGACCACAAGGAAATTATTATCTATGAGGGCATACGCCCAATCATGGCCGAAAAAATAATTTACTATAAAGACAAGCATTTCAAAAAACGCTTACTGTCACCCCCGAAGATCAAACGCCTACAACTTATCAGCAATGAAATAGCGGTGGTTCACCAGCAAGAAACTCAAGACAAACCACACTACAGGCGCATGACGAAAGAAGAACTTGAAAACATTAACAGCCTGTCATTGACGGATTTCTTAATAGACACGGATAACATTATCAAGCCAACAACGCAGCCTAAGACATTTGAAGACCTAAAAGCCGCTGCACAACGATTCGTAAACCTTTTTACTGAAAGTTAGGAGCAAAAAAAATGACTAATGAAGTACAAAATCAAGATAGTAAAGAACTGGCCGAACGCATAAAAGCGAACCTGGCCGAAACGCAACATCGATTCGAGATTAGCGACCCACGCACGGACGCAACATACAGATTCTATACAGCGGAAGACGCCACGGCCAAGGCCGAAGAACTGGGCGCAACCCGTTTTCAAGGTCGCTCGGCTGACGGTCAGGTGTCCCAAATCAGCAAGGTTGATGGCGACTGGAAGCGTAGCGATGGAAAATCA
>PMJA01000054.1:0-3315 GCA_003158415.1 Methylobacter sp. | reverse complement strand
TCCGGCGCATTCAAAACCCCGACTCGCAGGATAAAGCAGCGGAGCAAATAACCGAAAATGCCCGCGTGAATCCCAACTACAAAGCATTCGATGCCGCCATCGCCGCCGACCGCGTTGAGAATAATGCGCAAGAAAACACCAGTCAAAACAGTGTCGAGCTGCAACGTGATATTGCGGCACGTAAGGCCATCGAACAAACTAACGACGGCTTGATGCCAGTACCAACCAACGCGCTGGACAAAGAAACCGCGCGTGATGTAGTGCGTGATGACATTGCCGCGTTTAGCAAGATTGAGAACAAAACAGAACGACAGTTGGCGGCTGTTGCAATAGGCCACAGTGCTGAGGGACAAGTCGCCTACTGGGAAGAACTTCAACTGCAAAACCCGGACATTGCAAAAGAAGCCGCTGCTGAGTTTGCAAAAAACCTACATCGTAACAATGAACCCCAAGAAAACATTATTGCTTTAAATGAGAGATCCCAAGAAATACCCAAACAAGCCGCTGTATCGGACAACAACCAACCTCCTACCGACCCAGAGCTTGACCAAACCGATATAAAAAAGGCGAAACAGAAACAAGGTAATACACAAGATATACCGGATACGGTATCTAGCCGCTACCTAAGAATCGAAGATAAATACTATTTTCCGGACAAAACCGTAGCATTTGAAGATCGCGGCAATAAGCTGAAATTAGAGACGGAAAACCATACTGTCATTCGAGACGCTTTAGCGATTGCAGAAACCAGGGAGTGGCAAAGCATTAATGTATCGGGTAGCCAGAACTTTAAACACCAAGTATGGCGAGAAGCATCACTTAAGGGAATCGAAGTATCAGGGTATAAGCCAACTGAGTTCCAAATGGCAGAAATGAATCATGCCATGACGCTACGTGATGCGCGTAAGGAAGTAGGCAATAACCCAAAACAACAAGACGGTGTAATGCGTGGCGTTTTGTTAGCGCATGGTGCAGACAACTATAAGCACGATCCTAATCAGGGACAATCCTACTTCGTTAAGCTGGATATAGAGGGCAAGGAAGTAACCCGTTGGGGTGCAGACCTTAAACGGGCTTTTGAAAACTCCCAAACTAAACCGCAGATCGGTGACACGGTAATACTCAGCAACACGGGCAAGCAAAGCGTCGAAATACCCAACACGGCTTTGGACGATCACGGTAATGTCATTGAGGACAAAAAGACGGTAAGGAAAAACACCTGGCAGGTCGAAAAGGCAAGCCAACCAGACACGATACAAGAACAGGCAGATGCTTTACGTGTAGGCAAGGAAATAGAGCGTAAAGTCATCGAACAAATGCCACAACTGTCGGCTGCCCTCGCCGTATCAAAATTGGGCGAAAAAATAGCCCAACAAGCCCTAAAAACCGGGGCTTTACGATCTCAAGACGAAGTAGACACAATGGTTAATCTTATCAGGGAAGGTTTAGCCTCAGCCCTAGAAAAAGGTAAGCACATAAAGACCCCGGAAATACTGGAACAAGGCAGACACGCGGCTGTAGATGCCAATAGCATAATAAACGACCATAAGCCGCCAGAAATCGTTAAAGAACCTCAACAGCAAGAAATGGTAATGACACGATGAACCGCACCGTAAGTAAAGTAATTTGCTTGCTTTTGTTATGTTCACAAATGGCAAACGCTACTGAATTGGACAAGCAATTAGTTCTCGACGCAAAACACTTTCTTACGGCCTATCTTAACTACACCAATACACGCAACATCGACCTACTAAAACTATACAGTGACGATGCCACTATTAAAGTCACTGTAATAACGCTTGATAGGGCGACCAAAGTAACTGACTTTAGCGGCCAAGCATGGAAACGGTTATTGCGCGAATCTTGGTACAGCGGCCAGCCAGCGGTAGAACCTGTGGAGCTGCATAACGTTAGCATTCAAGACAACAAAACCAACCTTGAGGTATCCGCGCAGAGGTATTCGCAAACACGCTGCTATTGGGACAACAACTATAAGGTGACTTTTGCAAAAAATGAAACGGGCAAATACCAGATCACCAATGAAACCCTCTATATCGACCATAAAAACCAGTGCCAAATACCCGACACCATGACCATAAATCAAAACATAAAAATCAATCAAATCCAGCAGCCATGAAAACACTGACAGGCATTCTATTTTTACTACTGGCACAGTCCGCGCAAGCAACAGCAACCCCGGAAAGCGTTATCAAGCTACAAATAACATCGTTGGATGCTCACTTAGCTGATACCGCCCATAAAAGCGCGGTAATAGATGCAACGGAAAGCCAGTGGTTAAATAAATCAGAGCGGGTACTCGTAGAATTAATGCCGCATAACAAGGCGTTAGCGGAACGACTACGCCACGATCAGTTACGCCACGATCTACTGCAAACCATTTACTACGAGGCCAAACGAGCCGGGCTAGAACCAGACTTGGTACTGTCAGTTATCCGGGTTGAAAGTAATTTCAGGAAGTATGCAATTTCTTCTGCGGGAGCGCGCGGCTTTATGCAGGTGATGCCTATGTGGGCCAAGATTGTAGGCGAAACATCATCAGACTTGTTTAACCTGCGAACAAATCTACGCTTAGGCTGTGCAATATTAAGAAGCTATTTGGATAAAGAGCAAGGAAACATCCATCGAGCATTAGCACGCTACAACGGTAGTCTTGGCAAAAATGATTATCCAAACCTTATCTATGCCGCTTGGGTAAACTAGAAAAATATTTTCGCGTCCGCGAAAATAACCACCAATCCAACAATTTAAAAACAACTTTCAAAGGTAATCAATATGAAAAAATTAGTATCCAGTCGTGTTGGCGGCAAATCCCTGATGGCGCATATCACCCCGGCTTTTTTGGCTCTCTTTTTGTTCCTTTACACCAGCTTGCCGGGCGCTGCGGAAATCCTGGAAGGCCATGTGGTCGCGGTTCATGACGGTGATACAGTAACGCTGTTAATAGCGGGCAATCAACAAGTAAAAATCAGATTAGCTCAAATTGATGCGCCGGAGACCAGCGGCCAGGCTTTCGGTCAACGATCCCAGCAATCCTTGTCCGACATGGTTTTCAACAAGAACGTCCGGGTAGAGAAGGACACTATTGACAAATATGGCCGCACGGTCGGCACGATCTTTGTGGATGGTCTTGATGCCAATCGAGAACAGGTTAAGCGCGGCATGGCCTGGGCTTACCGGAAATACCTACACGATCAATCCTTGTTGCAGGTGGAAGATGAAGCACGTCGAGCCAAAATAGGGCTATGGTCTGACCCAAACCCAATGCCGCCCTGGGAATACCGGCATGGCGGAAAG
>PMJA01000374.1 GCA_003158415.1 Methylobacter sp. | reverse complement strand
TATCGCTTCTGGGGACTACTCGACTCCTGTCTCGCAGCGGAGGAGTCCATATACGCGCCATGCGCGCCTTATTCAGCAGGTCAGGGCATACGCGGCACACCCTACGGCGAATATCTTGGGTAATGAGAACCCATAGGACAGAGTTTTCTATTAACTCTTAATGGCTTTAAAGCCTATGTCTGTACGGTAATAGACACCATTCCAGCGGATAGTGTCGGCAAGCAAGTATGCTTTGGTTTGCGCTTGCTGAATATCTACTCCTAGCGCGCAGGCGCATAA
Organism: Methylobacter sp.; assembly: GCA_003158415.1. GTDB lineage: Bacteria > Pseudomonadota > Gammaproteobacteria > Methylococcales > Methylomonadaceae > Methylobacter_C. The sequence goes on along the minus strand of PMJA01000374.1, from coordinate 8,970 downwards.
AACACGTCCGCCTGATGTGACTATATCGTCGCCAACTTGTTGTGTGCCGGCATGAAACACTTTGCTGTCTTCCAGTTCCTTTGTAGGCAAGCCGGAAATAACGTCGCCTTGTTGATAAGCATCCGGGTAGCCACAGGCTGCCAAAACCACGCCTAATGCAGCCCGTTCGTCCCATTCACTGCGGGCTTTGTCGAGTTCTCCCGCCAGGGCGGCCTCACAGAGTTCAACCAGATCGCTTTTCATGCGCATCATGATCGGTTGTGTTTCAGGATCACCAAAGCGGCAGTTATATTCCAATACCTTAATAGCACCGTCTGGCGCAATCATTAAACCTGCATAAAGAAAGCCGGTATAGGGTAGGCCATCTTCCTCCATGCCATTTAAGGTCGGCGCTATCACATCGCGCATGACCCGTTTATGAATTTCGGGCGTGACCACGGGTGCCGGAGAATAAGCGCCCATGCCGCCGGTATTGGGGCCTTGGTCGCCGTTGTCACGGGCTTTATGATCCTGGGATGTTGCCATCGCCAAAGCGTGCTTACCGTCGGCAATGACGATGAAGCTGGCTTCTTCGCCTTGCAAAAACTCCTCAATGACCACCCGGTTGCCGGCCTCGCCAAAAACATTGCCGGATAACATGTCATTAACGGCGGCTATGGCCTCGGCTTCGGTTTGCGCGACGATAACGCCTTTGCCCGCCGCCAGTCCGTCGGCTTTAACGACGATAGGCGTGCCTTGTTGCTGGATATAGGCGATGGCCTGCTGTTCATCGGTAAAGGATTGGTACTTGGCGGTCGGGATATGATGACGGATCATAAAATCCTTGCAAAAAGTCTTGGAGCCTTCCAATTGCGCGGCTTTAGCCGATGGCCCAAAGCAGTGCAGTCCGGCTTCTTGAAAGCGGTCAACGATGCCTAAAACCAAGGGGATTTCCGGGCCGACGATGGTCAAGTCGATGGCTTCTTGTTGGGCGAATGCCAGCAAGCCCGCGATGTCATTGACGGCGATACTGACGTTTTCAACACCGGCTTCAAGCGCCGTGCCCGGATTGCCGGGCGCTACAAATACTTGGTCGACTTTAGGCGATTGTTTGGCTTTCCAGGCGAGGGCGTGTTCACGGCCGCCGCTGCCGACGATGAGGATTTTCATAGGGATTCTCGTTTTTTGTAGTAGGGGCGATTGGTTAGGTTAATGCGGTAACTGTTGACTTTAATGATATGGCTACCAAAACGACCGCTGGCTGAGCGGAGTCGAAGCCCGTTGTCCGCTTCGACTCCGCTCAGCGAACAGCTTAAGTCACAGTATTGCTTGTTAATGCCGGAAATGGCGCATGCCGGTGAATACCATGGCGATATTGTGTTCATCGGCGGCGTCTATCACCTCGTTGTCGCGCATGGAGCCGCCGGGCTGAATAATGGCGGTGATGCCTGCCTCGGCGGCGGCATCAATGCCGTCCCTGAACGGAAAGAAGGCATCGGATGCCATCGCCGAGCCGGGTACGATCAAGCCTTCATCGGCGGCTTTAATGCCTGCGATTTTAGCGGAATAAACCCGGCTCATTTGTCCGGCGCCTACGCCGATAGTCTGGCCGTTTTTGCAATAAACGATGGCGTTGGATTTGACGAACTTGGCAACTTTCCAGGCGAATAATAAATCTGCCAATTCCTGTTCCATCGGTGCGCGTTTGCTGACGATTTTGAGATCAGCGGAGGTGATTTCGCCCAAATCCTTGTCCTGGATCAGCAGGCCGCCTGCAACCCGCTTGAAATCAAGGGAAGGCTCGGTAACGCTGGGCCAGACGCCGCAGGCCAATACCCGGATGTTTTGTTTTTCAGCCAGAACGGTTTGTGCAGCCGACGTTAGGGTAGGCGCAATAATCACTTCGACAAATTGACGTTTGATGATTTCAGCGGCGGTTTGCCCGTCCAGTTCCCGGTTAAAAGCGATAATGCCGCCAAATGCCGAGGTTGGGTCGGTGGCATAAGCCTTGTCGTAAGCGGTAAGCAGATCATCAGCCTGGGCGACGCCGCAGGGATTGGCGTGTTTAACAATAACGCAGGTCGGCTTATCGTTAAAGGTTTTGACGCATTCCAGCGCGGCATCGGCATCGGCAATATTATTGTAGGATAATTCCTTGCCTTGAAGTTGAGTGGCTGCGGCTATCGTGCCAGAAACCGGGGCTTTTTCCCGGTAAAAAGCGGCGTTCTGATGCGGGTTTTCGCCATAACGCAGGGTCTGGTTATGATAAAACTGCAAATTAAGTGTTTGCGGAAAGTGGATGCCGTTGATAGCGCCTAAATAAGTTGCAATGCCCGTGTCATAACGCGCCGTATGTTCAAAGCTTTTTAGCGCCAGATTAAAGCGGGTCTGGCTGGAAAGACAGTTATCGGCGCTTTTGAGTTCAGCTATCGTGGCGGCGTAATCGGCCGGATTGACAATGACGGCAACGTCCGCATGATTTTTAGCGGCGGCGCGGATCATGGTGGGGCCGCCTATATCGATATTTTCTATGGCCGTTTCCAGGTTGCAATCCGGGTTGGCTATGGTTTGCTCAAACGGGTACAGATTAACGACGACCATGTCTATCGGGCTAATGCCGTTAGCAACCATCACTGCATCGTCTATGCCTCTGCGACCTAAAATGCCGCCATGAACCTTGGGATGCAAGGTTTTTACTCGGCCGTCCATCATTTCCGGAAAACCTGTGTAATCAGAGACTTCGGTCACGGGGATATTATGTTCCGCCAGCGTTTTGGCGGTGCCGCCGGTAGACAGAAGCTCAATGCCCAGTTGACTCAATTCCCGGCAAAAATCGACGATACCGGATTTATCGGAAACGCTGACCAGGGCGCGGGTGATTTTTTTGTTCATGCAGACCTTTGTAGTAATGGATAGATGGGAGAGGGTGTCAGTACTTTAAGCTGATCCCGGCCGGACTTTAGGATATGCCGTACTGATCCAGTTTTTTGCGTAAGGTGCTACGGCTTAAGCCTAGCGACTTGGCGGCTTTGGTTTGGTTGTGGCCCGAATGTTCCAGCGCGGCTTCCAATAACGGTTTTTCAACTTCGCTAATGACCATGGCATGTAAACCAACGGCGTCATGGCCGCTTAATTGCGAAAGATAGAGTTCGACGGTCTGTTTGACATACACAGACAACGGCAGCGGCACTATTTTTTTACTGTCTATGTTAATGATGTCAGCGCTTTTTTGGGATGCGTTCATGATACAGCACTATCGGTTGAGGTGATTAAATGCCGAATTAATCAGCGCTAGTTGTCGGGATGGCGTAGTGGCCTGGTTGATGCCGTTCTTGGTATCCTGGCTGATAGCGCCCAGATGTTTGAAATACCAACCGATATGTTTCCTGGCTATTCTAACACCGGAGGCATTGCCGTAGAAGCTATATAGTTGGTCAAGATGACTCAAAAGTGTGCTGTGTATAGCCGTATCTGTCGGTTTAGCTAGGGCTTTTCCGGTTTTAATAAAATGGCCGATTTGTTCAAATAACCAGGGATTTCCTTGGGCGGCCCGTCCGATCATGATGGCGTCCGCGCCTGTGGCGGCCAGTACATAGATGGCTTTTTCCGCCGTATCAATGTCGCCGTTGGCGATAATAGGTATCCTGACCGCTTGCTTAACGGCTTTAATGGTTTCATATTCAGCTTGCCCGTTGAATTTACAGGCGCGGGTACGTCCGTGCAGGGTAAGGGCGGCTATTCCTGAATCTTCAGCTATTCTGGCGATGTCGACGGCATTGCGACTGTGTAGATCCCAGCCGGTGCGGATTTTTAGCGTGACGGGTATATTGACGGCATTAACCACCGCATCCAGTATTTTTTTAACTAGCACCTCGTCCCTTAATAATGCGGAACCTGCTGCTACCGAGCAGACTTTTTTTGCCGGACAGCCCATATTAATATCAATGATCTGTGCGCCGCGTTGCGCATTAAACTGGGCGGCATCGGCCATAAGTTTCGGGTCGGTGCCTAAAATCTGCACAGAGCGCAGGCCTGTTTCACCGGTATGGTCGGCTTTTAACACCGTGCGTTTATGGGTGCGCAAGGCCGGATTGGACGCCACCATTTCGGATACGGCCAGACTCGCGCCGAACTGTTTGCACAAGGCTCTGAAAGGGCGATCGCTGATACCGGCCATAGGCGCAAGTATCAGGTTGTTTTCAAGTGTATAAGGGCCGATTTGCATGAGGGAGGTTAAAGGCGAAAGGTACAAGGTGAAAGACTAAAGGCAAAATCACGCGACTCTTACGGTATTTTTCGCCTTTCGCCTTTTGCCTAAAAATTATTTATTGGCGGATTCATTCCAAATAGGATTATTTCTATCTTCCTGATCCAGCTTGACGGCTTCTTCCGGGTAGATATGCCAGAACGATTGGTCTATCTTGGCGTTGCTGTAACCTTCTTTTTTCTCATGGGTGAACGGGCACCACCAGTTTTCAACGATTTTGACCAGATAAGCATGCCATTCAAAAACGGCAACACTGACCGGGCAATACCAAGTGCAGTTTAATATCCAGTACAGTTTTGATTGCGCCAAACTGATTTTGAAGGAACCGTCCATCGTGATTTGGTTTTTCAGATCATAGCGATGGCTGCTTCTGTCGGGGAGAAAGTCCGAGAAGGTTTTAATGTTTTTGCCGCCTACCAAGCGTAAGTGATAGTACGTGAGATAGGCGCTGAGAAACACAAAGGGTAAGGTCAGTATCGGCAGATAAACAAAAATAAGGCCTATGGCTCTTTGCAGAACAGGGACTTGTTTATGGTTTTTGCCGATTTCAACCCGGCCGGAACAGGAATCGCATGCTTTCATTTTTTATAGATCCTCATTTATTATTTTATGGTGGTTTTAATGATGGTGTTGCGTAGTAATGATTAAGGCGCTGATAAATGTTCAGTCACCGACGCCTCAAAACTACCGACTATCTCCAAAGAGCAAAGGGATATTGATATTCTATAATGGGCATGCCGATGTCTCAACGATTTTATAAACTGGAGGACACCGAGCAAAAGAAGGTTTTTAAGTATTCCGTCTCAGGCGATGCGGGATCAATGGGATGATCCGGCCCTTGTCCGCCACCGGCAAAAAACACCAGATGCCGGTCGATATGCCGCCCTGAGGAACGCAAAATTTCATGCAGATTTTCACGGCTCAGGTGGTAAGAACAGGAGGCCGAAACCAGGATGCCGTTCTTGGACAAAACCTGTAAGGCTAGTTGATTCAATCGACGGTACGCTTCATAACCTGCTTTAAAATCTTTTTTGCGTTTAATCAACGCAGGCGGATCGAGCACGATAATATCATAAAGCTGGTTTTCCAGGCGGGCTTGCTTCAAAAACTCAAAAACATCGCTGCGGACAAAGTGCATTTTATCGTCAACCTGGTTGAGCTGTGCATTTTCTTTTGCCAGTATCAATGCGCCTTCAGAGGCATCAACGCAAGTGACTTCAGTGGCTCCCGCTATGGCGGCAGGAATTCCCCAGGCGCCAGTGTAGGAAAATAAATCCAGTACCCGCTGACCTTTGGCAACACTTGCCAATAACGCGCGGCTACTTCGATGATCATAAAACCAGCCGGTTTTTTGGCCACCCAGAATGTCTATTTTAAATTGTGCGCCATTTTCTTCAATGATCAATGTATCGGGAAGTTCGCCATAGGCGACCTCAGATTCCAGGCTTAAGCCTTCCAGTTCTCGCTGGCTGTTGTCATTTTTTAAAATGATAGCGACGGGATTTAATAACTCAACCAGTGCGGCAAGTAATGCTTCTTTGCGTTGTTCAATCCCGGCAGTCGTTATCTGTACCGATAATACCGATCCAAAGCGATCAATTACCAAGCCCGGTAAGCCATCACTTTCACTAAAAACGAGCCGATAGTAGGGCTTGTCAAAAAGTTTTTCCCGCAAGGCCAGAGCGGTCGTCAGGCGATCTTTAAAAAAATTGACACCGCATTTTAAATTTGGCTTTCTTGACAGCAGTCGGGCACAAATCAGGGTCTGTGGATTGATGTAAGCAGTACCCATGATTTTGCCATCATCGCTTTTAACCTGCACCAGGTCACCGGCGGAGAACTGTTCAAGTGCTGTTTTTTTGGTATCAACTTCATTGCTAAAAACCCACAGATGCCCCTTGCGCAGGCGTTTGTCTTCGTTCTTTTTTAAATAAATTTCTGGTAGGGACATGGTTATTTGAGTTTATGTGGAGTGAAGTTGATGGTGTAAGGCTAAAGGCTAAAGTTGTACTGCTGAGGTGATTTCCGAGAAAGAATGTCCCCCATCAAGAATCTGATCCGCAGAAAAAGCAAAGTCCACGAAAGACACAAAAGGCACGAAAAAGAAGTTGAAAGATTGCGAATTCTTTCGTGCTTTTCGTGTCTTTCGTGGACATATTGGGGTAGATTCATTGTTGGAAATAACCTAACGCTTAATGCCCTCCAGCCTGATCCAGTCTTCCTGTTGCACCAACGGGCTAAAGTTAATCTGGTGTTGGTACGCGCTGATAACGGATTCGGCTTGTTCGTACAGGATACCCGATAACACCAACTGACCACCGGAAACAACTAATGCGCAAATGGGTTCCGCCATGTCGATTAACGGTTTCGCCAGAATATTGGCCAGGACTATATCGGCCTGGAACGGGGTAAATTGTTCGGGCAGATAGGTTTTAATTTTATCCGCAACCTTATTTTTTAAGGCATTGCTTAGCGTGGCGGTTATCGCTTGCGGATCTATATCCACCGCGTGCGCGCAGTTCGCGCCCAGCAAAACGGAAGCAACGGCCAATATGCCGGAGCCGCAGCCGTAATCGATGACGGTTTTACCGGTTAATTCATGGCTGGCCAGCCATTCCAGACACAATGCCGTGGTCGGATGCGTGCCGGTGCCGAAGGCAAGTCCGGGGTCTAATGTCAGGCAAACCGTACCGGGTTCCCGTTGTTCCTGATCGGTCGGGCAGACCCAAAGCCTATCGGCAAATTTCATCGGCTTATAGTATTCCATCCAGGCGCGCTCCCATTCCTGATCGGCGACTTCTTCATACAGCCAGTCATGCAGATCATCGGGCTTAAACTGCCGTAAAACCTGGGATTTAATCAGTTCGGGATCGGCATCCAGTTCATAGAGCGCGATAACCTGCGTATTGCTCCATATTTTGGTTTCGCCGATAGCCGGTTCGTAAACCGGCTCGTCTTCGGCATCCATATACGTGACGGATACTGCTCCGAGGTGGCTGAAAAAATCAGCCAGTTGGGGCGCGATGTTTTCTTGGGTAATAACGGAAATTTGATGCCAGGCCATTATGAGATGATTTGTTTAAAAGTGAGGGTTGTGTAGGTTGGGTTAGCGATAGCGTAACCCAACATTTACAGCTTCGATGTGTTGGGTTACAGCTATCGCCTAACCCAACCTACACAGTTGCTCTTATATGTGCTGCTAGCGATGATGCTAACTCAATGTAGGATTTTGCATCGGTTTCGCTGAGGTTAAGCTCTTCAGCGTGTGCAGCTTTGTTGCGAAGCTGTTTGAGTGTATTGAATGTTTCTAGCTGTTTTTTGTCGATTACCTTGCATTGAAGCAAGTATTCACCAACTTTATGAAAATTTTTAAAAATATCGCTTGCTGGCTGATTCCAAAAAGAGCTAGCTGTTTCGGTTGCCGCAGACTCGACCTCAAGCCATGCCTCCATAATGGCCGCACGAGTAGATATTGGAACGAGATTTAATAAACGTGACTCTGTATTAGTTTGCGAGATCTTTTTCTGTGTTTCGAGTGGCTCTAAGTTCGTTGTATCAGCTTTCAGTTCAGCTATCTCCTTAGAAAAATCTAATTCAAGCTCTTTAAATTTTAGTTTTCGCAAAAATGGGATTAACTCTACTACCGGTTTTCTAAGCATGAAAGCCAACGCGACAACTGCAATTGGCCATGCCAAAGATTTAATGATCTCTGATGTAAAAGTAAGCGTATCCATATTTCCCTGTGTTTTTGTACTATCTGACGAGGTAACTATTTATCCTGCTTAGCTTGGGCTTTAAGAAGCTCATCAACTGTTAGCCCAATATCTTTTGCGATTTGCCGAAGTAAAATAGGCGATATGTCACGTCCCGCATGAAACGGCACTGTCGTACATCTGCCATCAGGGTGGCGAAACTGCTTGTGCGAACCTCGTTGTCGAAGTTCGCTAAACCCCAATGCTTCCAGCAATGCAACGACCTCGCGAGGCTTAAAGAACAGGCAAGTGTCCCATATTCAAGCCACAGCGACATTTTGGGTGCCGATAAATTCGGCATCCAATACCGGCTCACCATCCTCAAGCAACATTTCAACGACTTCCCGTAGGTTTTGATTGAGTTCATCCAGGGTTTCCGCTTGCGTATGCGCTCCCTGGAATCCGGGAATAAAACCGATATAAAGCCCCGTATCCTGGCATCGTTCAATTATTGCCGTGTAATTTCTCATACGAACTTACCTTTGTGACTTAATAAATCCCCAGCTTCTTTTCCAGATAATGAATATTTTGCTCGCCTATGGCGAAAGCGTTGTCATTCATAATATCCTGTTGTAGCGGGATATTGGTTTTGATGCCGTCGATGATGATTTCACTGAGCGCGGTGTTCATGCGGGCGATGGCGCTTTTGCGGTCGTCGCCGTGGGCAATCAACTTGCCTATCATGGAATCATAATAAGGCGGCACTTTATAGCCGTTGTAAATGTGCGTTTCACAGCGGATGCCGGGGCCGCCGGGCATGTGAAACTGGTCGATGGTGCCGGGGCAGGGCATGAACGTCCGGGGGTCTTCGGCATTTAAGCGGCACTCGATGGCGTGGCCGGTAATCCTGACCTGATCCTGGGTGATCGACAGCGGCTCGCCTGCGGCTATGCGCAGTTGTTCTTTAACAATGTCAAAGCCCGTGATCATTTCGGTGACCGGATGTTCCACCTGCACGCGGGTGTTCATTTC
>PMJA01000266.1 GCA_003158415.1 Methylobacter sp. | reverse complement strand
CACATGCTCTCCAATGACTCGACGCGATTTCGTAAAGCCTGCATTTTCACTACGCTACGCTTCGTAAAAACACATGCACTATCGCTTCCGGGGACTACTCGACTCCTGTCTCGCAGCGATGGCGAAAACAAAATATCTAGTTAAAAAAATCAGCCGTTATTCACTTTGTAGCATCATCTGATTACCACTACAAGCACTTTATTGATATATTGCTAGGGGAAAAATGCGGCATCCTTCGGCTTGGGCAAATTAGCCGCTTTCTCTTCCTGAATTATCCAGCCGCCGCCCATGGCGCGATATAAACTGATGGTCGCGGTAAAGTTGGCGCTTTGTACCTGAACCAGCTCTATTTGCGCGTCGAACAACTGCCGTATCGAATCCAGCACCGTAATATAATCGGTATAGCCTTCATCATAACGAATGCGGGACAAGTTGAAATAGTTTTGCACGGCATTGACCCGCTTGCCCTGTATTTCCTTCTGCACCTTGGTTTTGTTGGTGCTCACCAGCGCATTCTCAAACTCGCGAAAGCCGGAGATAATAGAACGCCGGTAATTTGCCACAGCAGCCTTTTGCACCGCTTCGGCGGATTGAACCTGGCCTGCGATCTTGCCGGCGGTAAAAATCGGCGTGAGCAGGGTTGAGCCTACACTCCAGAAATTGGCGCCCGGCGTAAACAGTGTCGCCACTTGCATACTCATCTGCCCCACACTACCGGTCAGCGCAATTTGCGGGAAATACTGTGCACGGGCTACGCCGATCCGGGCGTTGGCGGCAATTAACTGCTGCTCCGCCTGCTGAATATCGGGACGTTGGGCGAGCAGATCGGAAGGTAATCCGGCAGGAACTACCGGAAACTTGAGTTCATCCAGGGTCAGGCCGCGCGGAATAGGGCCTGGATTATGGCCTAACAGAACGTTCAATGCATTTTCCGTTATCGCAATTTGTTGCTCGTACATGGGGATATAAGCGCTGCGTCGCTGGTATTCGGAGTCGGCCTGTTCCAGTTCCAGTTCCGAGGAATAACCTTCATTGAAACGGCTTTTAGCAATGCGCAGTTCCTCGCCCAGGCTTTTAACAATGTTTTGGGTGATCTCCAGATTTTTGTCCAACTCGCGCAGCGTGATATAGGTTTGCGCGACCTCGCTCACCAGGGTCAGGATCACGGCCCGTTTGATGGCTTCCTGACCGAGCAGGTCGGCGCGGGCGGCCTCGTTGGCGCGGCGCAACCGGCCCCAGACGTCCAGTTCCCAGTTCATACCCGCGCCCAGTTGAGCATAATCAATTTCCGAACTATTTGTTCCGCTACTTAAAGAATCTCCCCCGGCACCGCTGGGTAGCCCGGCACTGCTGGGTAGGCCGTGTACATAAGTGGCGGCTCCGGCAATCTGCGGAAACAGATTGGCGCGCGTGGAGCCGTATTGCCCCATAAACTGCTCGATATTGGCTACCGCAATTTTCAAATCCAGGTTGCCTCGCACCGATTGATCCACCAACCGGTTCAAAACCGGATCGCCCAGCTGTTCCCACCATTTTAACTCGGTAGCATTTTTGCGGGCATCGCTTTCCGCAAAACGCCACTGTTTAGGCGTATCGACCTCCGGACGGATATAATCGGGGCCGATCTTGAAACATCCGGTGAGCAGCGCCGTGAGCGACAAAACCATAAGCTTATTCATGATCTTGCTCCTGTTTATCCTTGATCGGCGCCGTGCTTTCACCCTTGCCCGACCATTTTTCGACTACATAGAAACTGACCGGAATCAGAAAAATGGCGATGACCGTAGCCGCCGTCATGCCGCCGATGACCGCATAACCCATGATGCGCCGCGACAATGAGCCGGCGCCGCTGGCGATGGCAAGCGGGACGCAGCCCAAGATGAAGGCCAAGGCCGTCATCAGGATAGGCCGCAAGCGCAGACGGGCGGCCTCCAGCGTAGCGTCGAGGACGGGCTTGCCTTCGTCTACGCCCATCTTGGCGAATTCGACGATGAGGATGGCATTTTTCGCAGTAAGTCCAATCAGCATGACCAAGCCGATCTGGGCATAGATGTTGTTTTCATAGCCGCCCAGCTTAAGCCCTGCGAACGCGCCGAACACGGCTATCGGTGTACCCAACAAGACGCTGAACGGCAGGCTCCAGCTTTCGTACAGCGCCGCCAGAATCAAAAACACGCAGAAGATCGCAAACGCGAACACCACGGCCGGGGATACGCCTTGCTGGGCCAGATTTTCCTGGAAGCTCATGCCCAGATAGTCGTAGCCCATTTCTTTGGGCATGGTTTCGGCGAACACGGCCTCCATCACCTTCATCACCTGGGCCGAGCTATAGCCCGGTTTCGGTGTGACGTTGATCTGTTCGCAACGATACAGGTTATAGCGCATAGTGAATTCCGGCCCCTCAGTCTGCCGTATGCTGGTTAATGCGGCTAAAGGCACGGTGTCGCCATCGCTGTTACGCACATAAAACTGACCTAGCGAGTCGGTATCTTTGCGGTATTCGCCCTCGGCCTGCACATACACCTGCCATTGCCGTCCGAAACGGTTGAAGTAGTTAATAAAGCCGGAACCCATATAAGCTTGCAAGGTTTTGTAGACATCGGCCAACGGAATGCCTTGCTTCAGCACCTTGTCGCGATCCACGTCGATAAATATCTGCGGCACCGAGGGCAGACCGGTGGTCATAGCGCGGGCGATTTCAGGCCGCTTGTTCGCGGCCGCGAGGAATTTTTCGGTATTTTCAGCCAAGAACTTCACATCCTTGCCCGCTCTATCCTCAAGCACCATGGTCACTCCGCCTGAGGTGCCGACGCCGGGTATGGCGGGCGGCGGGAACGCGAAGCCCATAGCCTCGGGAATCTTGGACATTTCCTGGTTGATATGCGCCTTGATCGCGGTGTATTGTTCTTCAGGCGTCTTGCGCTCCGCCCAGTTCTTCAGCGAGATGAAGAAAAAGGTGTTGTAGGTGGTGTTGGCCTGACTGAGCATGTTGTAACCGATGACCGAAGAGTAATACTCCACGCCCGGTGTGTTTTTCAGGATTTCCTCGACCTTCTTCGTTGCCTCGTCGGTGCGTTGCAGCGAGGCCACATTCGGAAGCTGAATGCCGGCAAACAGATAGCCCTGGTCTTCGTCGGGCAAAAAGCCCATCGGGATGCCCTTGCCCAAGCTTCCCGCGACGACGGCCAGAAGCCCCAGAAACACCATGCTGATGACGCTCTTGCGGATCAATACCGAGCAAAAGCCGACGTAACCTTCGTTGGCGCGACCAAACACGCGGTTGAAGCCGTCGTAGAATTTTTGCACCGGCCCCGTGCCGCGCACCTTGGGTCTAAGCAGTAAAGCCGCCAGCGCCGGGCTTAAAGACAGGGAGTTGAAGGTGGAGATTATCACCGACACGCCGACGGTGACGGCAAATTGCTTGTAGAGCTGACCGGTGATGCCGGGGATGAACACCGTCGGCATAAACACGGCAATCAACGCAAGCGAGGTGCCAATGATTGGCCCGGTCACTTCCCGCATTGTTCTTAACGTTGCTTCTTTGGGGCTTAGGCCGTTTGCGATGTGATGTTCGACCGCTTCGACAACGACGATGGGGTCATCCACCACCAAACCGATGGCCAGCACCAGACCGAACAGCGACAACGTATTGATCGAAAAGCCCAATACCGGGAACAGCATAAACGTGCCGATCAGCGATACCGGCACCGCCAGCAGCGGAATCAAGGTCGGACGCCAGCCTTGCAGGAACAGGAACACCACGATGATGACCAACACCAGCGCCTCGAACAGGGTATGCACGATCTCGTTGATGCCTTCGGTGACGGCCAGCGTGGTGTCCAGGGCGACGACGTAATCCAGGTCATCGGGGAANNGGCGTTGGTGCCGGGCAACTGGTACAGCGCCACCAAGGCCGCTGGCTTGCCGTTCAAACGTCCCATCATGTCATAGGCCTGTGCGCCGAGTTCGATGCGGCCTACGTCCTTGATACGCACGATGGCGCCCGACGGGTCGGCTCGCAACACGATGTTGCCGAATTCCTCCTCGGTCTGTAAACGGCCTTGGGCGCGGACGGCGTAAGCAAATTCCTGCCCTTGCGGAACCGGTTCGCCGCCGACCTTACCGGCCGGGTTGACGTTATTCTGGGCCTGGACGGCGTTGATGATTTCAGGAATGGTGATGTTGAGCTTGGCGAGCTGATCCGGCTTGACCCAGATGCGCATCGCGTATTGCCCCGCACCGAACACCGACACGCTGGCGATGCCCTTGACCCGCGTCATCTGGTCGTTGATGTTGATGTAAGCGTAGTTGGCGAGGAAAACGTTATCGTAACTGCCTTTGGGCGAATACAGAGCGAACATAACCAAGGGCGAGGCCGTGGATTTTTGCACATTGACCCCGTAATTGCGCACATCCTGCGGCAATTGCGATTCGGCTTGGGACTTGCGCATCTGCGTCAGCACCTGATCGGTGTTCGGGTCGGTTTTTACATCGAAGTTGACACGCAACGTCATCTGGCCGTTATTGGCGTTGATGGAATACATGTAATTCATGTTGTCCACGCCGGACATTTGCTGCTCAATGGGCGTGGCGACCGCCTGCTCCACCGTGACCGCATCCGCGCCGGTGTAAGTGGTTTGAACCTGGATTTCCGGCGGAGCGATATTGGGGAACTGGGCGATGGGTAAGCCCGCCATAGAAACTAGCCCGATAATAACCATGAGGATAGCGATCACCATGGCTACAATAGGCCGGTTGATAAAAAATTTAGCCATGACAGGTTACCTTGCTGCGTTAGCGGATGACGCAACGGGTGGCGCAATCTCCTGGGATTTTACGACGGCTTTGGGTTCAACCTTCATGCCTGGCCGCACTTTTTGCAGACCTTCCACGATGACGCGGTCACCGGGCTTTAGTCCTTCCTTGATGATCCAGAGCGATCCTATGCGCTCGCCGGGGGTGACGATGCGGATGTCGACCGTATTGTCGGCATTGACGACCGCTATCTGGTACTTAGTCTGCAATTGTGTGACCGCCTGTTGCGGCACCAGCAGCGCACCGATCTCTGTCTTGATCACTGCGCGTATCCTTGCGAATTGGCCTGGACGCAGTAGTTTGTCGGGATTAGGAAACAGTACGGCAACTTTAATCGTTCCGGTTTTTACATCCACCTGACGGTCGGCGAAATAGAACGTGCCACCTTGCGGGTAAATCGTGCCGTCGACCAATATCAATTCCAACGGTATAGGATGATGTTGTTGGTCACGGCCAGCCTTTTCCCTGGCAAATTGCATATATTGCTGCTCGCTCAAGCCCAGATAAGCCCTGATGGGCTCGATCTGGGATACAGAGGTCAGTACATTGCTGGCACTCCCGGGGCCGACCAGATCGCCCAGTTGGGCTTTGGATATACCGGCTATACCCTCTATAGGCGAGGTGATTTTGGTAAAACCCAGAGCCAATTGCGCCGATTCCACGGCGGCACCGGCGGCCATAACTTCCGCCCGCGCCGATGCTTCACGGCCTACGGCGTTATCCCGGTCGCGAACGCTGACGGCTTTTTCAGGCAACAAGCGATTGATGCGCTCCAGATCAAGCAGCGCGGTTTTCAGCACGGCCTGCTGGCGGGCCAGATTGCCCTTCGCCTGATCCAGATTAGCCTGAAAGGTGCGCGGATCAATTTCATACATCAACTGGCCTTTTTTGACCAACTCGCCTTCCTTGTAATTTTGCTTAATCAGATAGCCTGCCACCTGCGCGTTAATTTGGGCGTTGACCATGCCATCGAGCGTACCCACCCATTCCTGTTGTACCGGCACGTCCTGCTGTAGCACTTCGGCGACTTCCACAACGGGCGGGCTTGCCGCAGCCGTTTCTTTGGGCTTTTCGCAGCCGCTGATGAACAAGGCTAAGATAATCGGGAAAAAAAGGATAGTATTTCGGAGTTTGCCGGTGCGGCGGCTAGTGGATTTAGTCAGCTTTGGGGTAATATTCATAAAACCTTGCTATGATTCATGGTAATTGGAGAAGATTGTAACCGATTACATCGGGGGGGGGATTTTTTGCCGACTATTTACTTTTACTAATTCCGATCTGCGAAGCATGCAGACCCACCAAACGGCTGATCATAATCGCCAAATAAAGCTGGCCTGTGATGGCTTCGAGTATGGACAACGCCCGCGCAGGTTTGGTTAGGGCGGTTATATCCCCATAACCAACTGTGGTTAGGGTTACAAAACTGTAGTAGTAGAAATTCCATATATCATCGCCCATATTTTCCGATGCCTTGAAAGAATCTGGGTGCAAGATTTCCACAAGGTAATAAGCATTAGCCCATACCAGTCCGAGCAGGATATAAGCACATGCCGCTGCCATAATCAGGTCTGACGTCACTTCTTCTTCCTGCTCTATATGTATCCAGATCATGACTAACATTTGCATGAGAAAAACCGCGCTCAGCGCCAATTGCAGCCTATCGAGCGCCTGAATTTTCAGAGTGTAATGGAGGGGAATCAGAATTATGATGACACCGGCCAGCAGCAAGGCAAAGCGGAGCCGCTTGGTCTGCCCGCTTACAGCATAAAGACCCGACATCAACGCGCAGACAAAGAATATGTCCGTGAACACATCCGCCCAGATGTACCCGGCTATCCACACACTCAGGAGCGGCCTCAGACCGATAATCATCATCAGCGACCATAACAAGAACTGGAAGCGGCCGATCTGATGTTTGCCGATACGGAGATTTGACATTTTATTCATTCTCCCTATAAGGGATGTTATCTGTCCCGCCTTAAGCGGGTAGCCGGAAAATCAATCCATCTTGGCCGCAAACGTATGCACCCATACCAAGCTATCGGCTTTCCACTCCATCCCTGCATGCATTTTTAAAATGATGTCTTTATACATCTCAAGATTGGGATAGCCCTCAGCCTGAGCATGCTCATCGGTCATATCACCCAAACGCTGACGCGTTAACCCGGTAACCACAAACCCCATGCCTTCCAAATCAAACGTTTCTCCAGGCAAACCATAAATGCCATCGCGTCGCTGCTGGGTTTTCGTTCCGGCTTTTACGCCGGCTACCAATTTAGGATGAGTGACCAAACGGTCTATTGAGCAGGTTCTTTCGGGGTAAGTTTCCATTGCTGATTCCATCTGGGTTAAATTAAAATTCGGTATTTTCAAAAACCGCTATCGCTTTACCATTAACGGCATAGAACCGTTCGCCGAATGGTTTTTGGTCTGGCAAAGGAATGATGTCCTGGGGCGAAGGCAGCGCAGTATCTAAAGCCAAGCACCATTTTTTACCGTCGATTACTGGCAGTTCCAGGGTGGCGATTTCATCCGACATATTCATGACGATATGCAAATCGGCTTCGTTATCTTCAATGCCCGCCAGGGTAAAAACCAGCAGCCGCGCTTCCGGGTCAAACCATAACGGCTGATTAAGCGCGACGCCATGCCATGAAATATCCTTTCGGTTTTTCCCCTCAATGTCTTTGCCGGTCAAAAAACGGCGGCGCATGATAGACGGATGCCGTTTGCGCAGCGCTATCATAAGTTGCACAAAACGCAGGTTATCTGCATTTTGCCGGGTTAGTCCCCAGTCGATCCAGCTTAATTCGTTATCCTGGCAGTAACAATTATTATTGCCGCGCTGACTGTGCAGTACCTCATCGCCCGCCAGCAACATGGGAACACCCTGGCTGAGCAGCAAAATGGCAAACACATTTTTCGCCTGTTTTCTACGCAGTTCCAAAATACCGGCATTGTCGGTATCGCCCTCTATGCCGCAATTGTAACTGATATTATTGCTGCATCCGTCGCGACTATCTTCGCCGTTGGCCTCATTATGTTTTTCGTTGTAACTGAATAAATCATGCAGGGTAAAGCCATCATGACAGGTGACAAAATTGACGCTACTGATAGGCAACCGCCCCTGATGCTCATACATATCGCTGCTGCCGCAGATGCGGGTGGCAAGCTCGGACAGCAGGCCCTTATCGCCGCGCACAAACTGACGGACTATATCCCGATAGCGTCCATTCCATTCAGCCCATCGGTAACCGGGGAAACTGCCCACCTGATAGAGTCCTGCGGCATCCCAGGCTTCGGCAATCAACTTGGTTTTGACCAACTGTTCTGACAGTTCGATGCCCCAAAGTACAGGAGGATCCTGCAACACTTCGCCATGCTCGCCTCTGGCCATGGCGCTGGCTAGGTCAAAGCGAAAACCGTCGACATGCATTTGCCTGACCCAGTATTCAAGGCAACTGATAATGAATCGGGCGACCAAGGGATGGTTGGCGTTTACCGTATTGCCGCAGCCGGTGTAGTCGCGCAAAATGCTTTTATCATACTGATCCAAATGATAAAAAGACTTGCCGCCTATGCCTCTGAAATTAATGACCGGGCCATCCGCCCCTGCTTCCGAGGTATGGTTGAAAACGACATCCATGATGACGCCCATACCGGCCTTGTGTAGCGTCTTGACCAGATCCCGGAACTCCTGAACATGAGTGCCTTGTTCAGGCGTCACACAATATCCCGGATGCGGGCTGAAAAAACTGTGCGTACTGTACCCCCAATAGTTTTTCAGGCCAAGATCGTAGGTGTTTCTGGGCACATCCTGCTCATCAAAAGCCATGACCGGCAACAGCTCGACATGGGTAATGCCCAGTTGTTGCAGATAAGGGATTTTTTCAATCAGACCGGCAAAAGTGCCGGGTTTGCTTACTTCTGACGAAGGATGCCGGGTAAATCCGCCGACATGTAATTCATAAATAATTGATTTTTCGCTACGAATAGCCAGTGGCGCGTCGCCTTCCCAATCGTATTTGTCGTCAACGACCATGCTACGCATGGCTGTGCGGCCATTGTCGCCGGGCTTACAGGCCGCTTTACGGTTCCAGCGCTTCTGGCTGATCGCGCGCGCCCAAGGGTCAAGCAGATGCTTGTCTTTTTCGAAACGAAAGCCGGAATCACGGATATAACCCGCCCCGTCCATGCGCCAGGTATACCAGGTACCGGCCGGCAATTTACTGATATAAACATGCCAGGAGAAAAAAGTCCGGTTGATTTCTTTTTGCAGCTGTATGATTTGAAAAGGCTCATCGCAATCGGCGCTCTCATACAATAACAACTCTACCTGTTCGGCATGACGGCTGAAAATGGAAAAATTAACGCCCTTCGCATTAAATTTAGTCCCCGATGGGTAGGGTTTCCCAGACATGACTTTGTAAGTTTGCGGCATATCATTTTCTCTCAATTTTTACAGCGGTCATTATAGCCTAAGCTACTGGCAGTAAAGTAAATGAATCGTATGCACTATTTGTGGCGGCGTTTGTTTTTCCCGCTACAAGTTTGTGCAAGATCTTTGGTATGATAGTTCCGTTCGATAAGTATTAATGGTCGGATATTTATAATAACAATGGGAGCCAATATGAAAAAAATCAATAAAACGCCTTTAGCTGCGGCTATGGGCGTCGCTTTAATTTCAACTTTCGCGGCCGCTGCGGCCAACGCGGAAGCCAATCCATTCGGCATGACGGAGCTGTCGGGCGGTTATATGCAGGTTGCTGAAGCCGATGCGGCTAAACCGGCAGAAATGGCCTGCGGCGCGGCGATGGGTGGCATGGCTAAACCTAAAGCGCCGGAAGGCTCGTGTGCAGGCAACAAAAAACCGGCTGCCGCCGGAGCAACCACCAAAGGTGGCGAAGGCTCATGCGGCGACATGATGAAAGACGGCAAAATGAAACCCGGTCTGGAACATTCTTGCGGTGCCATGATGAAAGGCAAAGAAGG
>PMJA01000061.1 GCA_003158415.1 Methylobacter sp. | reverse complement strand
TCCCGCGTAATTTCACCGCCAGTATTGGAAACAGCAACACCGAAATCATGCCCGCGCTGACCAATATAGCCGCCCTATCTGGCGGCATAAGTCCAGAGGAAACGCCGATTTCGCTGATGATAATAATCAGCGGTAAACCTGTCGCTGAATAAAAGGCGAAAGGCATCTTCTCTTCGGAAGTCAGTTCATTTTTGTATAAGAATACAGGAACGCCTCGAACCAAAAGCATTAATCCCAACAAAAGCCCCACTTGTATGGGAGCTAGAGGGGCGGACCATAAGGCGCTGACTTCAAACTTCATACCCGCGACGATAAAAAATATGGGGATCAGAAAGCCATAACCGATTGCGTCCAGCTTATGCCTCAACAATTCCCCTTCTTTTCCTTTACTGGCGATTCCAACCACGATGCCCGCAGCAAATGCACCCATCACGATATTCAAGCCGAATTTAGCGGCGAGTGCGACGAATAGAACTTGAAGAAGGATACAAATTCTCACAGGAAGCTGCCCACTGCTTTGCATAGTCCGTGTCAGTATTTCAATCAGTCGTGATGAACGAGTACTTAGGGCGATTTTCGCTGCGACGAAGGTGATAATGATAAATGTCGCCATAAACAACGTATGTACGAAAGTGCTGTGCGTGGGAATCAGTAACATCGAAATGACCACTAATGGACCGAACTCACCGGCGGCAGCGGCGGCAATCATATACGTCCCGAACTTGGAATTTAATTCTCCCCGATCACGCAGAATGGGAGCCAGTACACCCAAGGCGGTGGTGGATAAGGCAACTGCCGCCAATAAAGGTGGGGTCTGGATGAGTCCTATGGCTTGAAAGAAAAACATACAAATCAACGCCACGAAGAACGAAAGAAACCAACCACTTACCGCTAATGACAAAGGTCTGCCGCGAATCTTGTCGAAATCGATTTCAAGTCCGACCATGAATAGTAAAAAAGTCAAACCAAGTTCCCCCAGCGTACCGATCATGCCATCTGGACTGGTCAGGTGAAACACATGAGGACCTATCAGTATGCCTAGAATGACTTCAAGAACCACGACAGGTATACGAAAACTACGGGGCAATTCGGCTAGAAGCGGTGCCAGCATGGCAACGAATGCAATCAGCAGAAGTTCAGAAGGATAGGCTTCCATAGGATGACTCCTTTATTGGTTGAATTACAGTTCAATGAACTGAGTTTAAATGAAATAATCGCTCGCCGGACACTCTATTTCTTTTTTTCAGATACCCATTTTCGGCAACCGATTCGTACATTATGTGCTTTTAGTTGATTTATGAGTCAACACCTTTTGATAGAGCGAGTTCTCTTGATGCGCTTTTTCTGATGTTTTTTTCCAGTAACGCTTCGTAGATAGGCACGACCCCCAGCCAATCGGCGACAATCTGTGCCGAAAAACAGGCTACAAACAAGGGCAGTATCAATGTATAGTTTCCGGTCATTTCAATGATCAACACGATACCTGTCAAGGGTGCCATTACTACGCCGGTGAAGTAGGACGCCATGCCGACAACAGCAAACAATTTCGCATCGACGTTCAACTCTGGAAACAGTAGTTGAATAGTGCTGCCTACCCCAAAACCCAGTAAGGCACCGAGAACAAGAACCGGCATAAAAATCCCACCTGAGGCGCCGGAACTGGAACTGCCGATCGTCACAATAAACCGGATGATAAAAAATAGCGTGATTGTCTGTAACGTAAGTACCTTGCCTTCGATAATACCGTTGACAAAACCCTGTCCACCGCCCAACAAATCGGGTGCTAGCCAACCAACGGTAGTTACCATGACCGCCAGAACGAACCACCAGATAATTCTTGGCCATAAAGGCAGGCTGATTAATTTTTGGGCTGCCAGCAATGTCCTATTGAACAGGTAGCCCAATAAGGCTGATACAATTCCCAGCGGCAAGAATGCAATTAGCATATTCAGCGGCGGGGCTCCGGTTATGTCCAGATGAAAAGTGGGGTACTGTCCGAGTACCACACGACATACCATGTCGGCAGTAAGGCAGGCGATGGCGGCGGCAAAGAACTCAAACGAGTTACATCTTGAGTCCAGTTCCTCAAGCACGAACACCAGACCCGCCAGCGGCGAATTGAATGCAGAAGCCAACCCAGCTCCGCCGCCCGCAGCCACCAATACCGAATGATCCTTAAAAGTCTTTTCAGACCATAAATTCGCCAGTCCTTGCCCGATTGCACCCCCCATGTGTACAGTTGGCCCCTCGCGGCCAACCATTAAACCAGCGCTCCCTCCAATGAGTGTGCTTACAAACTTGATTACCAGCACCCGTATCCAACGAAAGGGCTGAAGACCCAGGAGTACTGCTTTCAGATGGGGGATGCCGCTGCCGGATGCCTCCGGTGAAAAACGAATAACCAGTCCGGTAGACAAAAACACTGCGGTTGTCGTCAATCCCATGACTATCCAGGGCCCGATGGTCGCTTGTTGATGTGCAAAATCGATGACCTGGTTTCGGAGTGCTTCTCCGTAATCCAAGGATAGATGAAAAAAGACCGAGACGGCCCCCGTCAGCAACCCCAGTAATATAGAGGGGGCCAGTAAGTGGTGGCGCTGTCTATCCAAGAGCAGCGAGCGGTTGTGTTCGTTTCTTAGCTTATTCTCTTTAATAATTCTATACTCTTCATAAGCTTGGAATAGACAAGTTGAGTTCTGCAAGTTTAAAAAGATTGTAAATCGATAATGCTTGCACGCCTGTGGCTAACTAAAATTTAAACCGTAGATTGGCTTGTACGTTTTGCGTGAACAAATTGTTTTTATTAGGGCTAACGGTCGTATTTTGGACTACATATTGACCTAAATAACCTAAATCAAAGCCGACTGCGGGGGTGAATTGGTAGCTTAAGCCGGTTGAAGCGCGATTTTCGGAGAAACCTTGCCTGCCGAAAGTGTTTTGATTCGCATAGTATAAAGTCTCATCACCCAAGTAGACGCTTAAGTTTTTAATGGGCAAAGGATGAGTAATTTGAAAAAGCTGTCTGCCACGGTAGCCGGTATCGCCGCTCGTCTGGTTAATACGTTCCTCAAAACGGGTACGGCTCATAAATCCGAAACCGCCCAACGGCTGCTTCCAGACAAAATCCTGATAAGGACGACTTTCCTGATAAGAAAAAGCGGTAGGGGACTGAACAGGATTGGGCTGCTGATCGGGAAGAACAGATAGCCCTGTATGAATCCAGTCATGAACATAACCGAGCGCCACTGATGCGTGATCGGTGACTTGATAACCGACCTGACCGAACAATAGATTTTCAGTATACCTCATGCCCGCAGTCGAATCTTCACGGGTACGGCTTTGATCCATGATCTGCCAATTAAATTTACTGAGACTGGGCGATAAGGCTTTAAAATCACCGTCTAATTGAAGTGCGGCCCAGACGCCGAGCTGATTATTAACGCCCTGATCGTCAATGCCAGTTGCGGCAAAACTGGATGCTGGTTGAGCCATTAATAACGCGCTTATAAGTAGAGATGTATTGATTTTTTTCATATATATTTTCAAAAGATGAGCAGCGAGTCGCTATTTTTGAGTAAAGATTTCCCTTGCTCCCAGCGTGGAAATCCTCAAAAATACCGCGACAAATTAGATTGCTACGCAAGCCCCAGCCGTCCTGGTCACTCGTTCGCCACCCAACAAGGGGATGGCTCACATGCTCTCCAATGACTCGACGCGATTTCGTAAAGCCTGAATTTTCACTACGCTCTCGCTCCGTGAAAACACATGCACTATCGCTTCTGGGGACTACTCGACTCCTGTCTCGCAGCGATGGTTAAAACAATAAGTTTTAGTTAAGCCAATGTGGGTTGACCGTTTCGATAGCAGACCGGGGTTCGGTATTTAGAGTCGTACACAAATTCATTGGTATCGCGACGCCTTCGGCAAGTTATTTGAAAAAAATATACCGACAACATTAAGCGGCGTTTTCATATGGTTACTTAAGTTCGATGTGTTAAGGACATTGGACATTTCGATACGATCTATCTAATATCAGCGTCACGCCGAAAATAAAAAACCGCCAGAAAATGGCGGTTTTTTATGGGGTTTTAAAACGAGCCGGTATCAGCGTATTTTAATACGCTTAATTTTGCGGATGTTCACGTCTAACCATTAGCTTACCTTCGTGATCGGCTTGGCAAGCCCCATTTATGACCTCCCCTTTATGATTTGTAAAACTTGCAACAGTACCCGCTGTTTTTCCTTCACAGGCCGTATAAGCTTCAGGCGGTGGCCCACGATGTTCGCCGGATTGTTGCTCTGACCCGGCATTAACGCCAGATTGAGGGGCGCTCTGTGGCTCTTCCGCCCAAAGCAACTGACTGCTACAAAATAGAATTGCTCCCAATACGAGAGGTAATTTAAAAAGTTTCATAAAAAATATCCATTCTTTAATGTTTTTTTGTTGTTAGGTATTGCTTATTTTCCCTAACACTCGATGTTCAAGTATTTAAGCTTAGAAAAACAGCCGGAAAACGGGTAAGCTTATCAGTGTTAAAATCGGACGTATTTCAACAACATGTT
>PMJA01000245.1 GCA_003158415.1 Methylobacter sp. | reverse complement strand
CGGTATTCTGCCGTCTCGGTATACATCGCGCCTAAATATTTGGGCCAATTGCCTTCCTTTTCGGCGTCGCGATTCGCCTGCAACCAGCGCTCCACCATTTCTTCAAGTTCTGCTCTGGGATATGCGCTCATGCTGGGTCTCTGTTCATTTGAGTTCGATTTTAATGGCCTTGGACGGNNTTTTTCGGCCAAACCGGCTTTAGCCAACAAATCCAGCGGCGGATTTTCCTGTAAAACGGTGACATTACCTGCTTCGTCTACATGGAAAAGCTCGGGAGCTTCCGTCATACAGGTTTCATGGCCCTGGCAAAGCTCCCTGTCGAGGATTATTTGAAAGCAAGAATCGGCGGCTTGTGTGCTTTTTTGCGCTTTATTTATCGTCGACTCAACAGCGGTTTCTTTAATGTCGGTGCGTTTTATATAGCGAACCCGGCAAGGCGATAACGGTTGCACCACCATTTGGGTGAAATCATCCTGGTATTGGTCTTTATCGTCAATCAATTCAAAAGTATAGCGACGTAACAGGATGCTGAAAATGGCTTTTAATTGCAACATGGCAAAGGCGTTGCCGGTGCACTTGTGTTTGCCACCACCGAAGGCAATCCAGCTGAACGGCAGGGCGTCTTCCTGGCGTTCTTCCGAATAGCGTTCGGGATCAAACTTTTCCGGATCCGGAAAAATGTCGGCGATGCGATGCGATACGCGCGGCGACGCGCAGACGTATTTTCCAGCTTTTACCGTGTAGCCTTTAAAATGAAAGTCCTGCATCACTTTGCGGATTAAAAATATCAGCGGCGGATGCAGGCGCAATACTTCTTTAATGACAGACTCCAGCACCGGAATTTCGCGTAACGATTGAAAAGTAACTTCGCCGTCCGTGCCGAAGTGTTGATCCAGTTCATGCAACACCCGCTCCAACTGTTCGGGACGACGCGCCAATTCCAGCAAAGTCCAGGCCGCTGTGCCTGCGGTGGTATGATGGCCTGCGAAAATGGTGCCTATTAACATGCCCGTTATTTCGTGAGCCGATAAAGGGCTGCCGTCATCATACCTGGCGTCGATCAGCAATTGAAACGCATCCTCGCTCTTTTCCGGTTTTTGCGCCCGTTTAGCAATAATGCCGGTGACTAATTCTTGCAGCCTGACCCTGGCTTTATCGCGACGGCGAAACACCGGCAAAGGCAGATAGGGAAACACAAAAGCCAGAGGGTTGACGCCTTTTTCGAGATCATGATAAATTCTGGCGAATTCCTCATTGAGCTCATAACGGAATTCGTCGCCCAGCAGGCAGTGGCTGGAGGTGTAAATGGTGAGTTCTTTCATGAACTCCAGCAAATCGATTTCGCCGGTATCGCCCCAGCCGTCTATCATTTGCTCGACTTCCCCGACGATGACCTGGGCATAGCCGCGCATCGGCTTATCGCGCAACACCGGCATGAGCATTTTAAGCTGCTGATCTTTTTTATGCGGCGGCGCATCAAAAACCACGCCTTTGCCGAAGATAGGCGTCATAATCTTATACGCTTGGCTTTGATCCAGTTGCGCATCCGGCGCACGGAAAAACGCTTCATTCGCTTCAGGGCCGGTCATCAGCACCATTTTTTGATGAAACATGCGGAATTCACCGATTTCTCCCAGTGTATTTCTGAGCTGCATCATATAAGCAAAGGGATTTTTTCCGAATGCCAG
The DNA here is from genome assembly GCA_003158415.1 of Methylobacter sp. GTDB lineage: Bacteria > Pseudomonadota > Gammaproteobacteria > Methylococcales > Methylomonadaceae > Methylobacter_C. The sequence continues at coordinate 2,036 of PMJA01000245.1, read as the reverse complement.
CATATGCCCTAACAGCGGCAATGCGCCAGACATTTTAGGCGGTGGGTTACCGGGCATAACGGTTTTTTCGGTATCTGTCGGTATCATAACTCAATCTGGATTAGGCATTAACGTCATAACATCCAGATTCCATGTGAGCGGAAGCCTTAAAACGCTACCGATGGATGCCAAGCAACCTGCAATTTTACGCCGTGTCCGGTTAATGCACAAACATTCCCACATATTTTATATGTGGTTATAAGTTGCTCACAGCCTAAACCAGACCTTCATCAATGTTAATTACATAAACGGGTTGAAATTCAGTACACCGATTATAATAGTAATTTCGGCTTCCAATTTAAAGTGGGACACTAAATCATGACCTCACGCCACAAACCCATAACCCCCATTGCCCTGATTATAACAACCGCGCTATTACTGACAGCGTGCAATAACCAAGACCCCTTTACTAACCAGCCGGAAATAGCCGCTCCGCCTGCGGCAACGGAAGACAAGATCAGCCAATTGCAAAGGCAATCCGAAGCGGGGGATCCTGATGCGCAATACAACCTCGCTTATCTGTATGAAAACGGACTAGGCGTAACCAAGGATGAAGCCAAGGCGCTGGCCTTATATCAGCAAGCGGCAGATCAGGGACATCCTGCTGCAAAAAACAATCTGGAGGCTCTGAAAACGCATTGAGGCGGAAATAATTTTCTTACTGGGATTGGTGTCCATGACATTGATTACGGTGATTTTCTCTTTTGAGATCATTTAATTCAGATCTTACCCCCTTATGAAACCAACCCATTTTTTACGTTGGCTGCCCCAAGCCGCTATTATTATGGCTTACGCCGGATTGCTGCTAGGCTCCCCGTGCCTGCAAGCCCAGTCAGAGCAGCCGTTTAAAATCGGCTTCCGCGAGCGCTTGCTGGTTTTGGCCCCGCACCCCGACGATGAAACCCTGAGCGCCGCTGGTTTAATCCATCAAGTTTTTGAACACGGCGGCACGGTGCGCACCGTGGTCGTCACCGCCGGCGACGCCTACGTGGAAGCGATACAGCAAGACACCGGCAGACGCAAACTGACCAAAACCGACTTTCTGAACTATGGCGAAAAACGGCTGGAAGAATCGCGTAGCGCCGCCAAAGTGATGGGCAACGGCTTCATCCATCTGGACTTGTACGGATTTTCAGACGGCGCCATTTATCCGATGCTGGTTTCGCACTGGGGCCGCGCCCATCCCGACAAATCGGGATTTACCGGCTACAGCCATGTACCCTATATAGAGGCGGAAGACAAAGGCACAGCTCAGGATGGTGAGATACTCCGTAATGAATTGGTAGCCATACTCCGAGCAACCAAACCCACGATAATTGTGTTTCCCGACGTAATGGAAAACGATTCGGATCATGCCGGACTGGGCATGTTCGCCTTATTGGCGGTTAACGACTGGCTGGAACATACCACCGTCCCAGAACCTTCGCCGCGCTTACTGGCCTACCTGATACACTGGCAACACGACTGGCCGCCCGGTTCCGGCGCTGACAAACCGCTGGACTTGAGCGACCAACCGTTATTTTTGCCGGACGACTTGCCGCTACGCGGACTTACCCGCACCTGTATCAATCTGAGCGTACAAGACCGGCAGTTAAAACGCGAGGCCTTAGCGCAATATCATACCCAACAACGCGCCATGGGAGCGTTTCTGTCGGCATTCGTACACAACAACGAGTGCTTTACCGAACTAAAAGCCGCCGACAGCAAAGGCATCGAAAACGTGGTCAAACAATGGCAGCATGTCAGAAAGACGTTTGACTCGCACCCCATCGACCGCCGGAAAATATGGCAGCTTTATTAGGGGATCTGCCCATAGTTAGCAGGGAAAACTCCCTCTCCAGCGGGAGAGGGTTGGGGTGAGGAGGAAATTAAAATGTATAATCTGGATATAAAATCTCCTTAAGTTTGGTAGACGCTACTTCGTTTCCGTATAATGCCACCTTTGCCCCGGATTTACGTTCCGGCTCGCAATGAGGAAGTATCATGTCCCAAATAGT
>PMJA01000318.1 GCA_003158415.1 Methylobacter sp. | reverse complement strand
TGAACGATATGATAAAAAATATAATCCTGTGGGTGGTCATCGCTGTTGTATTGATGTCCCTCTTTAATAATTTTGGCTCCCAGGGAGAGCGGGCTGACTCATCGTTATCCTATTCGCAATTCATCGATTCGGTGAAGGCGGGTCAGGTACAGCAGGTGATAATTGATGAGCATGTTGTTAAAGGCAAAATGCATGGTGGTCAACTGTTTAGGGTTTACGCGCCGACTGATGCACATTTGGTCGATGACTTATTGGCTAATGGTGTTGACGTTAAAGCGGTTCCACCAGAGCAACCTTCCATGCTTATGCAGTTATTGGTCTCTTTTGGGCCTATGTTATTGCTAATTGCTGTGTGGGTTTTCTTTATGCGGCAAATGCAGGGCGGCGGCGCGGGTGGTCGGGGCGCCATGAGCTTTGGCAAAAGTAAAGCGCGGATGTTGGAAGAAGACCAAATTAAAGTGACTTTTGCCGATGTTGCCGGTTGCGATGAAGCCAAAGAAGAAGTTGTCGAAATGGTCGATTTTCTTAAAGACCCGGCGAAATATCAAAAATTAGGCGGTAAAATTCCCAGGGGCGCCTTGATGATAGGCCCGCCGGGTACAGGCAAGACTTTGTTGGCGAGAGCTATTGCCGGGGAAGCCAAAGTGCCGTTTTTTACTATTTCCGGTTCCGATTTTGTGGAAATGTTCGTAGGTGTAGGCGCTTCCCGTGTGCGGGATATGTTCGAGCAAGCCAAAAAACATGCGCCTTGCATTATTTTTATTGACGAGATCGATGCGGTGGGTCGTCAGCGCGGGGCGGGTTTAGGTGGCGGCAATGATGAACGCGAACAGACTTTAAATCAGTTATTGGTTGAAATGGACGGTTTTGAAGGCAATGAAGGCATTATTGTCATCGCTGCAACCAATCGTCCCGATGTCTTGGATAAGGCTTTATTGCGTCCGGGTCGATTTGATCGTCAGGTTACAGTAGGCCTGCCTGATGTCAGGGGGCGCGAACAGATTCTTGACGTCCACATGAAAAAAGTGCCGATTGATGATGATGTCGAAGTTAAGTACATAGCCCAAGGGACGCCTGGATTTTCAGGGGCCGATTTGGCTAATTTGATCAATGAGGCCGCTTTGTTTGCCGCCAGGATGAATAAGCGNNATGGACGAGAAAGAAAAGAGAATGACGGCTTATCATGAAGCAGGTCATGCCATTGTCGGCAAGTTAGTGCCTGAGCATGATCCGGTTTATAAAGTCAGCATTATGCCCAGAGGCCGTGCGCTGGGTGTGACTATGTTTTTACCTGAACGGGATCAGTATAGCGCCAGCAAGCAAAAACTGGACAGTATGATTTCGAGTCTTTATGGCGGGCGTATCGCCGAGGAAGTGGTCTTTGGTTGGGAGCAGGTTAGTACAGGCGCTTCCAATGATATTGAGCGAGCCACGGAGTTGGCAAGAAACATGGTGACTAAATGGGGCTTATCCCAGCGTTTAGGGCCATTGTCATACAGTGAAGAGGAGGGCGAAGTGTTTCTGGGGCGTTCGGTGACGCAACATAAAACAGTCGCTGAAGAGACTTCGCATACGATTGATGAAGAGATACGCTCGTTTATTGACCGAAACTACGAACGCGCAGAACGATTGCTAAAAGAAAATATTGATATTCTGCATGCCATGGCATCAGCGTTAATGAAGTATGAGACAATTGACAAATTTCAAATCGAAGATTTGATGGCGCGTAAGCCAGTAAGAGATCCTCAAGGTTGGGATGATAAGCCGCCGCATGGAGATGTCAAAGTTGATGAAGTTAAGGGCAAGGATGACAAAAAAACCGAGAAGTCAATTGGTCAAACAGCGGAACAGGGCTAACACATTTGGCTGACACTAAAGGAGGGGCGGAATGCTCCTCCTTTTTTTATGCACTTTTACGAGCTTTAGAGTCATGACAAGAAAATATTTTGGAACGGATGGCATCAGAGGGAAAGTAGGGGAGCCGCCTATAACGGCGGATTTTTTATTGAAACTGGGTTGGGCGGCAGGGCAGGTGTTTGCTAATGAAGGGCATGGCTTTGTTCTGGTTGGTAAAGATACGCGCATTTCGGGCTATATGTTTGAATCTGCGCTGGAAGCGGGATTGACCGCTGCAGGCATAGATACACATTTGTTAGGGCCGATGCCGACACCCGGCGTCGCTTATTTAACGCGTACCTTAAGGGCGCAGGCGGGTATCGTCATCAGCGCCTCGCATAACCCGTATTATGATAATGGCGTTAAGTTTTTTTCAGTGCAGGGTACCAAGCTACCTGATGATATAGAGCAAAAAATTGAATACTATATCGATTCGCCCATGACGACGGTAGAGTCTTCGAAATTGGGCAAAGCAAAACGTTTAGAGGATGCAGCGGGTCGCTATATTGAGTTTTGCAAGGCCAGTATTCCGACACGGTTTGATTTTAGCGGTCTTAAAATCGTCGTCGATTGCGCACATGGCGCAACTTATCATATTGCTCCGCATGTGTTTAGTGAAGTCGGTGCAGAAGTCATAGTCATAGGCGCTGAACCGAATGGACTTAATATTAATGATGAGTGCGGCGCAACCAAGCCGGATTTGCTGGCGGCAACAGTATTGTCCCATCAGGCGGATATTGGTATTGCTTTGGATGGCGATGGTGACCGTCTGGTCATGGTGGATCATAAAGGCGAAATTGTTGATGGCGATGAGCTCATCTACATTATTGCAAAATCCAGATTAGCGGCAGGGCAGTTATTGGGGCCTGTAGTCGGTACATTAATGACCAATCTGGGCACGGAGCATGGGCTTAAGCAGTTGGGCATCAATTTGCTGAGAGCGAATGTAGGTGACCGCTATGTGCTGGAAATGATGAGTGAACATAAAAGTATTTTGGGTGGGGAAAACTCCGGCCATATTATTTGTCTGGATAAAACCACCACCGGCGATGGCATTATTGCCGCCTTGCAGGTCATGGCCCAAATGCATGATAGCGGCAAGACCTTGCACGAATTAAAATCCGGCATGCAAAAATACCCGCAAGTCCTGGTTAATGTCAAAACTGCTAAAAAAGTCAATCCGGATGATGACTTGGCGATACAAAAAGCCGTGCGTGCTGTAGAAGAAAAGCTCGGAGATAAGGGCAGGGTATTGCTGAGAGCCTCGGGTACAGAACCGCTCATCCGTGTTATGGTGGAAGGCGAGCATGCGGATTCGGTTAAAAATTATGCTCAGCAGTTGGCTGAAGAAGTTAAGAAAGCAATAGGTGCTTGAATTGGGAGCTATTAGCCTATATCATAAGCAGTTTGATTCTATGTGGGAGTAATGTTGATGCGTCGATCTCTGGTTGTCGGAAATTGGAAAATGAATGGAACTCGTGCGAGTGCGGAGTTGCTTGCAAAAGGCATTATTGCCGGGTTAGGGTCGGATCATGCGGATATCGCAGTCTGTGTGCCTTATGTTTACCTGCCTTATGTTGCCGAATTGGTTAAAGATACCGCGTTGGCATTGGGTGCGCAAAATGTCGCTGATCAGTCTTCAGGCGCGTATACCGGAGAAATTTCAGCTTCTATGCTGAAAGAAGTTGGTTGCACTTATGCCCTCGTAGGACACTCAGAAAGACGTAGTTATTACGGCGACACCAACGAATCAGTGGCGGCACGTTTTCGTCAGGCGCAAGAACAAAATATTATTCCAGTGTTGTGCGTAGGCGAAACACTGGAACAGCGTGAACAGGATCAAACCTTTGCGGTGATTAATGAGCAGCTGGACGCTGTTATTAATTTGGTCGGTATAGCCGCGTTCAGCGCAGCCGTGATTGCTTATGAACCCGTGTGGGCGATAGGCACCGGAAAAACAGCAAGCGATGAGCAGGCACAGGAAGTTCATCACTACATACGTCAGTATATTGCGGCTAAAGATCAGGTCATAGCCGATAAAATACAAATTTTATACGGCGGCAGCGCCAAGCCGGATAATGCAAAAGGTTTATTTGCCATGCCGGATATAGATGGCGGTTTAATAGGTGGGGCTTCGTTGGATGCGGAATCCTTTTTAAAGATTTATCATTCGATTTAAAACAGTTTAGACTTTCATGTATCAAGTAATTATCGTTATTCATGTGTTATTGGGATTAGGCATTATCGGCTTAATATTAATGCAGCAAGGTAAAGGAGCCGATGCCGGCGCAGCTTTTGGTACAGGTTCGGCGGGATCTGTTTTTGGAGCTCAAGGCGCGGCGTCATTTTTGTCCCGGGCCACAGCGATTCTGGCGACATTGTTTTTTATAACCAGCTTAGGGCTTGCCGTCATCAATGGGCACAAAGGCGTTGCTTTTGATCTCATGAGCACACCGGTCACTCAGCAAGATACATTAGGTCTTCCTGACGTAGATGGCGCAAAAAACGCAGGCACACCTTCGGTTAAGTCTGAAGAAGTACCCGCAGTACCAGAAGCTAATGCGAATAAACAGTCTGTTGAGCCAGTTAACGGTGTGCAAATAGAAAATACAGCAGTGCCTAAGGCAGAAGAAATCAAGACGGTTAAATAGCAAGCATTGTTGAACCTAGGGCATTTAAGACCTAGTAGCGTTACAGATTTAAAAGTTTATGCCGATGTGGTGAAATTGGTAGACACGCCATCTTGAGGGGGTGGTGACGCAAGTCGTGCCGGTTCAAATCCGGCCATCGGCACCAATACAGTTTATAGCATCTTGAGTAACGGTGCGTAAATGTGAATCAAAAGCCTGTTTTTACAGGCTTTTTTTTATTTTGAGATTTACCATTTCATTTAAATTATTTAAAAACCCTTGGGCAAAGGGGGAAGACTTAAGTCGGACGGGCTTTTTATCCCGTCCGAAACTATTCCGTTGCGTTAACTATCCGTTTATTTGACCGATGGCAGGTTTTACTTCGGCGGCGAATAAGGATCGGATGTACCCATTGGGATGAGCGGATAGTGCTTTACGCTCTGCTCGAAAGTCCCTACGGTTTTCAACATCGGCCCTACCACCCATGTATCGACGGTAGGTGTCTCCTCACGCGGGTCAGTGTAGAGGTTGTAAATTGTCGGTACGGCGTTCTTTACTGGCGGCTCAAACATAGTGTCCTGCTTAATAAAGTGCATCTTCCAGTTGCGCCATTTGACGGCCGTCAGACGGTCGGCACACCAGATAGGAAAGCTTTCGCGTGCGGATTTTTCAGTTGCGTAGGTCGGGTTAGCGATAGCGTAACCCGACACATCGAAGCCCGTAAATGTCGGGTTACGGCTATCGCCTAACCCGACCTACTTGGCTGTTCCCGAGTCGTATCTTCCATCACAGCGGTGATTTTGTCGAGATCATCTTCCAAGAATATCGCGGGCGGAACCCGTCCCCGCTCCGCAGGACAAATCGTCCATCGCTTCGAACTCACATCTTGAAGCGTGTTATGCGACCTCGTCAAAGCCCGCAAAAGCTTCTGTTTGAGCGGAGTAATATTCACGACTTCACCCAGCCTCAGACATGTTGGAGTCCAGGACAGGCATCTGTTTTGAGGTTAGCATGGCCCGGAACCCGTCATGCTCTCGACTCTGAGAGCGGGCCATTAAGCCCAAAAGACAGCGAATACCCGCTGGCAAAAATGAAGAAAAGGTCATGGCAGTCATATCATTAATGTAAAAATTATAATTATGGTTTACTGTTTCATTAGTCAAGCGCTTTGTCACTATAGAATTTATTATAAATCTATTATTTATAAAGCCGTCAAGTTAATATATCAGCCTTATTAACAATGCTTTTTCGTCACGCTCTTTTCTAAAACCCTCTACAACCAAAAATTTAAACCATGACTGAAACACACAAAATTCGCGTGTTACTTTCCGCCTATCAATGCGGCCCTGGCATGGGGTCGGTATCTCAAATCGGTTGGGAGTGGTATCGGCGTTTAAATAAGCTTTGTCAGGTCACGTTATTGACTCATGTGCGCAATCGCACAACGCTGGAAGCCGCCGGTGTCTCTCTGGAAGATTCAAGCGTCATTTACATAGATACGGAATAGAGGATTTGAACCTCTGACCTCGGCCTCCGGAGGGTCAATAGATGCATCATGCTATATGGCTATAACACACATTAATTGTAACTTCTCATTTCCCACAGGTAGCCGCAGCCCGAAT
>PMJA01000361.1:3843-7357 GCA_003158415.1 Methylobacter sp. | reverse complement strand
GACACCGACCTGGACGGTCGCCATGGGCGACATCATTACCGCCGCGCTGGACGGCGATCAGGCTATTAAGGTTGCAGTAAAAAACTTCGATGACCAGCAAAGCGTCAAGTTGTTAAAGATTGCCGAAAGTGATGCCCAGAATCCTGAAGTATTGTATGAACGCCTGGGCTTTAAACCGTGGTCGCCGAAATTAAAGCCGATCATCGGCAAAGTGCTGCCGGATAGCGCCGCCTTAGCGGCCGGTTTGCGCCAGGGTGACTTGATAGTCAGCGCCGACGGTGTCATTATTGATGACTGGACGCAGTGGGTGGACACGGTCAAAATTCACCCCGGCATTGCCATCAATCTGATAATTGAGCGTGACGGCGTTCAGTTGCCGGTAACAATTACTCCAAAAAGCGTGCAAGTCGAGCAAAAGACCGAAGGCAAGATCGGCGCGGCCGTTTTTGTACCCGAAGAGCTGATCAAGTCAGTCACGGTTGAATATGCCTTATCGCCGTTGGCAGCCATTCCGGTTGCCCTGGAAACGACTTGGCAGTATGCATCCACCACCTTAAAAATGATGGGCAAAATGCTGATAGGCAGGGCTTCCGTAGAAAATCTGAGCGGCCCTATCAGTATTGCCCAGTATGCCGGGCAATCCGCGAATATGGGCTTGGTGCCTTTTATCAAGTTTATGGCCCTGGTCAGCGTCAGTTTAGGCGTGTTGAATTTATTGCCGGTTCCTGTGTTGGACGGCGGTCATTTGCTGTTTTTTGCCTTGGAAGCCATTAAAGGCCGTCCCGTTTCAGAAAAAATACAAAACTTTTTCCAACAAGTCGGCATGGCTTTGCTGATGTCGTTAATGGCATTGGCTATGTTTTTGGATGTTCATCGATTATTTCATTAGTTGTATTTATTAAGGTGACTCGCAAAAATAAATTGCCACAGATACACAGATTAAGTTTTGTATAATCAGTGTATCTGTGGCAACTTTTATAATGAAGTATTTTGTGCGAGTTGCCGACCCTCTAATACGATCGGTTTGTGCCTTGTACCTTTCGCCTATTTTTTTAAAACACGAGAAAACCATGAGAAAAGTTATTAAGATTGTCGCATTAGCACTCGTCGGTTTAACCTGGACTGCCGCTAACGCCGATGAGGATGCCATCAGGCAGGCGCTGACCAAGTCGATGCCGTCCGTGAAAATTGACTCCATTAAACCTTCGGTCATTAAAGGGCTGTATGAAGCGGCAGTCGGCACCAACATCTTTTATGTTTCCGAGGACGGTAAATATTTGCTACAGGGGCGTTTGGTTGACGTGGCGGCCCGCAAAGATTTAACGGAAGAAAAACTGAGCGCCACGCGCAAACTGGCCATAGAAAAAATCGGTCAGGAAAACATGATCGTGTTCAAGTCTAAAATACCTAAATATACGGTGACTATTTTTACCGATATAGATTGCGGCTATTGCCGCAAGCTGCATTCAGAGCTGGATCAATATCTGGCGCAAGGCATCACTATTCAATACCTGTTTTACCCAAGGGCCGGCAAGGATTCGGATTCCTACAAGAAAGCGGTATCGGTCTGGTGCGCCGCTGACCGCAACGCCGCGTTAACCGCCGCGAAAAAAGACCAGAAAATACCGGAAAAAACCTGCGACAACCCGGTTGATGAACACATGAAACTGGCCGATGAATTTGACGTGAAAGGCACACCGATGATCGTCACCGAGCAAGGCAATATCCTGCCGGGCTATCTGCCAGCAAAACAATTGGTGGAAGCGCTGGAAAGCGAGAAAAATAAGTAGCCTCGCGCGTCTATTTCAAATCCATCCCTTTTTATCCGTGTACTGAAAGTAGTGCTGTCCCGTTTTGGGAGGGTCACGGTGAGTGGTGTTGAGAACTTGTATGGTACGGAAGGAAAAGTCGTGGTGTGCAATCACGTCGGGTGGGCAGATCCGCTATGGGTTGGATATTCCGCCCTACCGTATACATTGCATCAAATGGCCAAGAAGGAACTCTTCGATAACCCAGTCATCGGCTGGTTAGTACGGAGTGGAGGTGGGTTCCCGATAGACCGTGGTCGACCTTCCGCTGCGACCATCAAGCAAGTGATTTCGCTCGTGCAAGAGGGAAATCACTTGCTTGTATTTCCCAAGGGAACGCGTGTCCGCGATCAATCCGAAGCAAAGCGCGGCGCGGCAACCATCGCTTTGCATGCCAAAGCGATAATCGTTCCCACGTATTATGAAGGGCCGGAACATATCCGTTTAATTCATCTATTTCGTCGTCCGGTTATTCGCGTCACGTTTGGTGCTCCCATCGCAACGCCACTGGATGCGCTCACTGATAAAGAGGCGGCGGTAAGACTAACGGTGCAACTCGATAATGCTATGAACGCCTTAACGCGTAAGGCGTAATCTGTAGGGCGGCAATAGGCGATAGTCGTATGTTGAGTTTCACTTCGAAGGGTTTCCGTTACCACTATAAACGATAGGTTTTTTATCATGTGCCGAATATAATCCTTCCATGGAATATAAATGGGATGAACACAAAGCGTCTATTAATTTTGCGCTGGTTCCTAAACTCCAGTTTGGGAACCCTTAAGGAAGCTCCAGCTTCCAAGGCCGCGTTCCCAAGCCGGGGCTTGGGAACGAGAAAATAGGATAAACACATGCCTGAAATAAGTCGTTTTCTTGGGATAGTGATTCGGATGTATCTTCGTGAACACTATCCGGCGCATTTTCATGCGGAATATGGGGACTATGAAATCACGGTAGATATTGAAACGGGTGTTGTGACCGGCAGATTTCCAAGAAGGGCGCTTAATGCAGTTCTTGACTGGTATGTTCTGCACCAAGTTGAGCTCATGACCAACTGGGAAGCGGCAATGAACAGAAAACCCTTATCAAAAATAGAACCCTTGGAGTAACTGACTATGTTTATACACGTTGAAAAAGCAAAATATGTCAATAACTATAAGGTATGGTTATTGTTTAATGATGGCGCGGAAGGCGAGATAGATTTGTCATCTGAATTGTATGGAGAAATATTTGAGCCGTTAAAGGATGTATCATTTTTTAAGTCCTTTACGCTGGAAGGTCGCACGTTATCGTGGTGCAACGGAGCTGATTTTGCCCCTGAATTTTTACGTGAGTGCATTGCCCAACACGATGCTTAACAGGAGCACAGTCATTGTGCGTGGATTCAATCAATGGACCTGATTCTGAGCCTGCTGCTTGAATGTCAAGTTTAAACAAAAAATTGATTTTCTCAAATATAGGGTTACATTGACTGTATGTATTAATCCTATTTAGAAGGTGAATATCATGTCAATTCCAACTGATCTCAATAAAGCAGACGAAATTTCAAACACTTTAGACGATACATTAAAGAGCACTGCAAACCCATTTAAAGCATTGTTGATAGGCCTCGGCGGCTTGGTGTTTCTTTTAGCGATCTTTGCCTTATTACCGATGTTTTTTACTTATTTATCCGAAGGTGATGTTCGAGCGCCCGCAGAACTTCATCC
>PMJA01000361.1:1835-3784 GCA_003158415.1 Methylobacter sp. | reverse complement strand
TATTCTCGGACAGCCTCCTAGTCACACCAACCCCTTAAGTTTATAAAGCAACTCCAATGCTTGCCGGGGACTCAGGTCGTCCGGTTTGGTGTCTTCCAGCAAGGTGACCGCAGGATGATATTCTTTTGAGGAAAACAAATCCAGTTGGTTAACGCCGGTTGCGGTTTGTTGTTCGCTGTAAGCGTGGTCTTCCAAATGCCGCAGTTTGGTTTTGGCCTTGTCGATTACCGAACGCGGCACGCCTGCTAAAGCGGCTACCTGCAAGCCGTAACTTTGATTAGCCGGGCCATCCTTAACGGCATGCAAAAAGATAATCTTGTCGCCGTGTTCCATCGCATCCAAATGTACGTTATGGATGGTTTTTTGTTCGTCGGCCAGCGTGGTTAATTCAAAATAATGCGTGGCAAACAGCGTGAAAGCCTTGGTTTCCTTGGCCAGATGGTCAGCGCACGCCCAGGCTAACGACAACCCGTCAAAGGTGCTGGTGCCGCGACCTATTTCATCCATCAAAATCAGACTTTTTGACGTGGCGTTATGCAGGATATTGGCGGTCTCCGTCATTTCCACCATAAACGTGGAACGGCCGCTGGCCAGATCATCGGATGCGCCTATCCGGGTAAAAATCTTGTCGACCGGGCCGCAGGTCAATGATTTTGCAGGGACATAACAGCCGATGTGCGCAATTAACACGATTAGCGCCGCCTGGCGCATATAGGTCGATTTGCCGCCCATATTCGGGCCGGTAACCACCAGCATACGGCGTTGGTTGGAAAACAATAAATCGTTAGGTACAAAAGGAATTTCGGATACCTGTTCCACCACCAGATGCCGCCCGCCTTCGATATTGATGCCGATTTTGTCGATCAGTATCGGCGGCGATAAATTCAGGGTTTCGGCGCGTTCGGCAAACGTCGTCAGCACATCCAGCTCGGCTAAAGCGGCGGCGCATTGTTGCAGTGGCAGCAATGAGGCGGCGATGATGTTAAGTAATTCTTCGTATAAAAATTTTTCAAAAGACAAGGCCTTGTCTTTGGCGCTGAGGACTTTATCCTCAAACGATTTTAATTCTTCGGTAATGTAGCGTTCCGCGCCTTTTAAGGTCTGTTTGCGGGTGTAATGGGCGGGAACTTTATCCGTGTGTAAGTGGGAAATCTCAATATAATAACCGTGTACGCGGTTGTAATTGACCTTAAGCGTGCTGATGCCTGTCGTCGCTTTTTCGCGGTTTTCCATGTCGATCAGAAATTGATCGGCGTTCTGGCTTAAGTGCCGTAAATCATCCAGTTCCTGATTGTAGCCCGGCGCAATGACGCCGCCGTCACGGATTAGCACCGGCGGATTATCGATAACGGCTTTTTGCAGCAGCGTTAATATTTCCGGCTGCTCGCCTATTTGTTTGGCCGTGTCGGCGAGTTGCAGGTTGTCACTGCTTGCCAGTGCCTGTTGCAATGCCGGTAACACCGCCAGGGTGGTGCGTAATACCAATAAGTCGCGGGGACGGGCCGATTTTAAGGCGATGCGCGAACTGATGCGTTCTATATCGCCCACTTGCCGCAGTTGGGTTTGCACAATTTGATACAATTTGCCGTTGAGCAGGCTATCAACACAGGCATAACGGTTGTTAAGAATACGATGGTCGCGCAAGGGGCGGTTAATCCAGCGCCTTAGACAGCGGCTGCCCATGGCGGTGGCGGTTTTGTCCAATACGCCGAACAGCGTGTATTGCAGTTGTCCTGAGGGATGGTAATCCAGTTCAAGATTGCGGCGGCTGGACGCGTCCAGCCTTATGCTGTCATCACTGTTTTCCGTACATATCCCCTGAATATGGGGCAGGGCGCTTTGCTGGGTTTCTTTAACATAGTGCAATAGTGCGCCCGCCGCAGCGATGGCGGCGGTTAAATGATTACAGCCGAAACCTTTTAAATCCAGGGTATTGAATTGCTGCAACA
>PMJA01000361.1:0-1820 GCA_003158415.1 Methylobacter sp. | reverse complement strand
CCGCTGGTCAAATCCAGGCTGGCAATGCCATGCTGCGTTCCCAAGCTGGAGCTGGTGAGCGAGCAGACGGCGACCAGTAAATTATCTTTGCGGTCTTCAAGCAAGGCTTCGTCGGTGACGGTGCCCGGCGTAACAATGCGCACTACTTTACGCTCGACCGGGCCTTTAGACGTTGCTGGATCGCCGATTTGTTCGCAAATGGCGACCGATACGCCGTTTTTTAACAGCTTGGCAAGATAGCCTTCAGCTGAGTGATAAGGGATGCCGGCCATAGGAATCGGCAAGCCTGCCGATTGCCCGCGACTGGTTAAGGTAATGTCCAGTAATTGCGAGGCCTTTCTGGCATCATCAAAGAACAGTTCGTAAAAATCCCCCATGCGATAAAATAACAAGGTATCAGGGTGATCCGATTTGATGCGCAAATATTGCTGCATCATCGGTGTGTTCGGCGCTTCGGGTTTTTGTTTTATACTCATGACGCTATTTTATCTGAACTTGCACGAGGCCACATCATGGATAATGAATTATTTGAACTTGCACAGCAACTGGGGTTATTGCTCAAGTCGAAGGGGAAAAAAATAGCCACGGCCGAATCGTGTACGGGTGGGTGGATTTCGCAAACAATGACGGAGGTTTCAGGCAGTTCGGCCTGGTTTGACCGGGGGTTTGTGACTTACAGTAATGCCGCGAAGGTGCAAATGTTAGGCGTAAGCCCTGAAACACTGGCCCTATATGGTGCGGTCAGCGCCCAAACGGCAGCGGAAATGGTTGTCGGCGCATTAGCCCATAGCGATGCCGATTGCGCGATTGCCGTGACCGGTATCGCGGGGCCGGACGGAGGCTCGGTTGAAAAACCGGTGGGCACCGTGTTTATTGCCTGGGCATACAAAAATCGGGATGTTAAGGTGCTTCAACAGCAGTTAACGGGCGACAGGCATCAAATCAGGCGGCAAACGGTGAAACTTGCGCTCGAAGGGGTGGCGTTATGATGAAAAAAGCGTGCCGCTAAGCCTGAATCTGCGCAGTGGCTTAAGTTCAGCCGTGCTTTCAATATAAGCTGTCGCTTTAAAAGCCGAATTCAGATTCATCAAAATCGTCGAACTGTTCTTTTAAGCGCTTTTTTTCCCAATAGATTTCAATTTTTCTGCGCGAATCTCTTTTGACGGTTTCTTCTTCAAGGCTCTCGGATAGCGATATAAAGTCGCCGCCTTCAAAAATGTCATCGTCGTCAGTATCAGTTTCAGGATTAGTTGGTGCGCCTGATTTGGCCGCCGGTTTAGAAGATGCTTTAGTCATTTCTACACACTCAATCAATATAAAGACTGATATTAAAATCGTAACAAAGTCACATGTAAAGTAAAAAATAATGTTGATAGCTAACTCGCACAAAATACTATTTATTGCAAAACAAACTTAAGCCCGATCAGCATCAAAATAGACGCCAACACCGGGCGCAAAAATCTTTCGGGGATCTTGGCGCTCAGGTGGCTACCTATCCAGATGCCCGGCAACGAACCTACCAGCAGGCTGCCTAATAAAACGACATCCACATTGCCTAAACTGAGGTGGCCGATGCCGGCGACAGCGGTCAGCGGTATGGCGTGGGCCAAATCGGTGCCGACGATTTTCAGTGTCGTCATTTTCGGGTAGAGAAACAATAGCGCAACCGTACCCAGCGCGCCCGCGCCAACGGAAGACAGCGTTACCAGTACGCCCAGCACTGCGCCGATCAGCACGGTGGCGGGTATTTGCAAGTGCTTGAAGCGCGCGGCATTTTCGGGGTTGCTGTGTTCATCGTCTATAGGCTTTATTTTCGCCGC
>PMJA01000181.1 GCA_003158415.1 Methylobacter sp. | reverse complement strand
TCTGATAATTTCACGCAACGGCGAATTTAACGAGGTGAGCCGTTCCTGCTCAATGCCATTTTCAGCCGCATGGACATATTTCATGGGCTCCAGCTTGCCGTTCCTTAAAAATGCAACGGTGCCTTGGTAGTTCAGCACTTCCATAGCGTGATTCATTTTTACTACTACTTGCCGGGCATCTAACTCCGGCTCTCCGGCCGAGGCCAACCCAATAGACGCAAACAGCACCAGAAAAAAATAATTAACCACCGTCATTTGTCGCTATAAGCCGTTACTCTGCCGAGCGGCTGAAAATCGGCCTCGCCATTAGTATAAACACTATTATTGTGGGCCTGAAGATAATCATTAATACGTTTATTAAGCGGATAAGGTTCCGGCAACTGGGTGTTGGCCACTTGTAATGTTGATGCCGCATTAAAGGGTGGTTCCAGACTGCGATCCACAATGACCGTAACAATGGCGACAGAGGCAGCCAAAGCCATCAGCTTATAAGTCCGTTTGTATGATTTACGTTGCGGCAACAAATGAAAAGCTTCTTGTCGAATATGTTGATGGATTTTTGCCGAAAAATCAGATCTTACGGCTAAAAAAACATCTGTTTTCAGGGCATGACTAACGGCTTCATAACGGTTCATTTTGTCTTGCAACTCAGGCTGCGACTGCATTTTTTGCAATAACAACAATGCGTCGGCATGATCGAGTTCATTATCAAGGAATTGAGACATTTTCTGATTTAGATCTTCAGGCATCAAGAATCACCGTGTTCGAGCAAAGGGTTTAATTTANNAATGGCTGTGCGCATTTCTTCGGGCAATTGATCGATTGCTGTTTTAATGGTGTCTATTATTTCCTGGTTTAACAGCAGCCGCTCGGGTGTATCCATGCCCTGCAATTGAGGTGCATTTTCAATGGCTTCTGCATCTTGTATATCCACCTGATAATTGGAACTTCTTCTGGCTCGTGACACCAGGTAGTTTTTTGCCGTATTAATAGCGATGCGATATAACCATGTATAAAAAGCGGAGTCCCCCCTGAAATCGCCCAGCGCCCGATAGGCTTTAATAAAAGTCTCCTGAGCGACATCCTGCGCCTCGCTGGGATCCTTAACGTAACGATTCACCAGCTGAATAATTTTATGCTGATATTTAATCACCAATAAATCAAATGCCGCTTTATCGCCTTGCTGCACCCGCAATACAAGGTTTTCATCTAGTTGTTCGCTGTTTCTGCTATGACTGCTCACTACTGCTCTTTAAGAATTATGATGATGGACAAACGCAATCGCTAAAAGTTCTCAGGTACAAAAATTGTGCTATCGCTGTAAAAAGCGTTATTATCCCTAAAGGCTGATAACTAAGCCACAACCTTCATTTAGTTAATGATAAATTCTTCACATTGCCTTCCAGGTATTAACTCACTAACCGCTATGCCTTATTCAAAAAACCTAGACGTCCTTATTATCGGCAGCGGCGGCGCCGGGCTGACTTTAGCGCTGAAACTGGCCGACCACGCTACGCACGTTGCGGTATTATCGAAGTTCGCGCTGACCTCTAGCAGCACTTATTATGCGCAGGGCGGCATATCGGCTGTTTTTGATGCAGAAGATTCCATAGAGTCTCATATTGAAGATACGCTGGACGCCGGCGCAGGGCTTTGTAACCCTGATATTGTGAGACTGACCGTGACTCATGGTAAAAGCTCTATAGACTGGCTGCGCGAACAAGGCGTTGTTTTTACTGAGGAACAAAACCCATCGGGCGAAACGCAACTGCATTTGAACCGTGAAGGCGGGCATTCTCACCGGCGTGTCGTGCATTCCGCCGATGCAACCGGCAAAGCGGTATCGCTATCGCTCATTGAGCGGGCGCAGGAACACCCCAATATCGAATTGCTTGATCATCATAATGTAGTCGAGCTAATCACAGCGCCGACCGAAGATCTCACCGGCAAACAAATTTTGGGCGCTTATGTCCTGGATACCCATAAAGATCAGGTTAAGACGATTACCGCCAAGGTCGTCGTCCTGGCGACAGGCGGCGCCAACATGACCTATATCTACAGCACCAATCCGCACAGCTCCACTGGCGACGGCATTGCCCTGGCGTGGCGTGCCGGTTGCCGCGTCAGCAACATGGAGTTTATGCAGTTTCATCCAACCTGCCTTTATCATCCACAAGCCCGCTCTTTCCTTATCAGTGAAGCGCTTAGAGGGGAAGGCGGACGGCTCATCCTGCCGGACGGCTCCTCTTTTATGCAAAATTTTGATCCCAGAGGGGAACTCGCCCCCAGGGATATTGTTGCTAGAGCCATTGATCACGAAATGAAAAAACGCGGTATAGATTACGTTTATCTTGACATCAGTCATAAATCGAAAGCATTCATATGCGAACATTTCCCGACCATTTACCAACAATGTCTCGAATTTGATATAGACATCACTAAACAACCGATACCGGTTGTTCCGGCGGCGCATTACACCTGCGGTGGCGTTTTAACTGACAGCTATGCACGCACCGACATAAAAAATCTTTATGCCGTCGGCGAAGTGGCCTGCACCGGCCTACACGGTGCCAATCGCATGGCCAGCAACTCCTTGCTGGAATGCCTGGTTTTTGCCGACCGGGCCAGCGCCGATATTTTGCAAAAACTCCCCACTATTCCTCAGCCGCCCCAAATCCCGGACTGGGACGAATCTAAAGTCATTGATTCTGACGAGGAGGTGGTCGTGTCCCACAACTGGAACGAACTGCGCCATTTTATGTGGGACTACGTCGGCATAGTCAGGACTGACAAACGCCTAAGCCGCGCTATGAACCGGGTTGAATTGCTCAAAAAAGAAATAACCGAATACTACAGCTACTTTCGTGTCACCAGTGACTTGCTGGAATTACGCAATCTGGTCATAGTCGCCGAGTTAATCATCCGTTGCGCCCAACAACGCAAAGAAAGCCGGGGTTTGCATTACACGCTGGATTATCCTGAAACCGATAATACCCGGCCCCCGCAAAATACCGTCCTGACACCGTAAGAAATCAACCAGTTATAACCCCCTCATCCCAACCTTCTCCCTCAAGGGAGAGCGTAGCGAGGGTTCAGGAGCTGGTACTTGTGTAGATATTTATGCCCGAAGGGAGAGGGGACTTTGTGTCGCCTTACCAACTTCGGACTCTATACCTCTTATTTCAATAGGTTTCAATACTATTGGTTTATTTACCCGCTTCCTCGGTAAAAACCCCGAAGCTCATGATGCGCTGATAGCGTTTTTCCAGCAAATCATCGGTGTCTTGCCGCTTTAGCTCCGCCAAATGACGGCTCAAGGTTTCTTTCAGGTTTAAGGCGATGGCCTTGAAATCACGGTGACCACCGCCCAACGGCTCCCTGACGACTTCATCCAGAAAACCCTGCTCGCGGATACGGTCAGAGGTAATACCCATTGCTTCCGCAGCCAATTGCGACTTATCGGCGCTTTTCCACAGTATGGAGGCGCAGCCTTCGGGGGAAATAACGGAATAAGTGCTGTATTCCAGCATAATTAAACGGTCGCCCACACCAATAGCTAAGGCGCCGCCCGAACCGCCTTCGCCGATAATGGTGCAGATGATCGGCGTTCTCAGCATGGTCATTTCAAACAGGTTTCTGGCGATGGCCTCGCTTTGTCCGCGCTCTTCCGCGCCGATACCGGGATAAGCGCCGGGGGTGTCGATTAAACAGATGACGGGGATTTTAAAGCGCTCGGCCATTTTCATAACACGCAAAGCCTTGCGGTAACCTTCAGGGCGCGGCATACCGAAGTTGCGGTAAATTTTCTCTTTAGTATCGCGGCCTTTCTGATGGCCGATAATCATCACCGGCTGCCCGTCAAGACGCGCCAATCCGCAGACTATGGCAGGATCGTCGGCATAAGCCCTATCGCCGTGCAGTTCATGGAAATCGGTAAAAATATGCTCGACATAATCCAACGTGTAAGGCCGTCCGGGATGCCGGGACAATTGAGAAATCTGCCAATCGGTAAGATTACTGAATATGGATTCGGTCAGTGCCAGACTTCTATCTTCCAGCTGTTTAAGCGCATCGGAAATATTAATTTTATTGTCAAACTCCACATTACGGAGTTCTTTAATTTTCGCTTCCAGTTCAGCGATGGGTTGTTCGAAATCAAGAAAGTTTAAGTCCATGGACACATAATCTAAGCGGTGGGATTAATATAAGCGTAGATTTTATAGAAATTCGGCACACATTCAAAATATATTCCATATTTAACAATCATCAACTCCCCCAATGCGTTTTTATAGTACACTTTTACCTGACAGAATCCCTTAAATTATTGAAAGAACGCAAGCGCTGATGTTTACAATTACCAAAGAAGTTTATTTTTGTTACGGGCACCGATTAATGAATCATCCCGGTAAATGCCGCAACTTACATGGCCATAGCGTTAAAGCATCGATTTCAATACAGCAGGAACACCTCAACGATCAAGGCATGGTCTGCGACTTTGCCGATATTAGGGACTGTGTGGAAGCGTATATAGACGATACGCTAGACCATAATTTCCTGTTGCATAAAGATGACCCGATTATCCCGGTGCTGACGGCAAATAACGAGCGCTTTCTGGCCCTGGATGAACATCCCACCGCCGAAGTCCTCAGTAAAATGATTTACCGGCATCTAAAACAAGCAGGTTTTAACGTCGCCCAGGTCGTATTATGGGAAACGGCCAGCGCTCATGCCTGCTACCGGGAAGACTGACGCTGGTTATGGGCACTATTAATCCAGTCAACAAGTCATTTTGCCTGGAACAAATCTGCGAATCCAACTACCAAAAACTGCTTAAGTTAATCCCGGATTTACTTACATTGAAAGAGACGGCTATCGGACAAGCCCTCAATAACACCGCGCTGCATATCACCGTCATTGAAAGTACGCCTTACACGCTGACTGTGGAACTCAGCCATAACTTTACCTATAATCTGGAAGAATTGCTGGAACCGGCCGTCAAAATACGGCTTTATCTGGATGCACAACTGGCGGAAGTGTTGAGCGACCATGCCCGCGCCAGCGTAGCGCGGGTGTTTAAAGATCCCGGATTAAGCCGGGACATCATGAATTACAAATGGCGGTTAAACTATTTTTTGCAAAAGTGGCTGGATCACTGTTTAAAAAAAGGCTATCAATTCCGTAAAATGGCCGATTTCGCTGAACTAAGGTAACTTGAGTATAATCTACGAATCTGCGGCATTTGTGTTTTGCGGGTAGCCCAACAGGCCCATCTCCGGCAATTCGTTTGTAATCAGTCCCATTCAAACGCAGCACTGTTTTAAATAACCATCGCTTTTATGTCGACATCAAACACCTATTTCAATTTCCCGATTGTTAATCCATTAAAACAACAAAAACAATCGCGCCGGATTGGGGGTTTGCTGTTGATGGCGGTTGTTGCACTGCATGGCGGTTTGGCATGGTATTTACTGAATGCGCCTAAAACGGAACAGCCAAAACAGCAGGTCATCATGGAAGTCGTGATGCTGCCGACACAGGTCACTCAACCGGCGGCAAAAGAACCCCCACCCGCCGCACCGCCCGCCCAAAAAGAGCCGGAAAAACCCAAGCCCGTCGTACCCAAGCCGCCGACGCCGATAAAAAAACCGGTCGTGATCAAAAAGCCGTTGCCTAAACCGCAACCGGCAGATATTGCAGACATCATACCTGTGCCGAAGTTTGAGCCTTCGCCCCCGACCGCTACGCAAGCGCCCGTAACGCCGTCAAATTCATCCGCTACGTCCAAAACCGCTGATACCAGCAGACAAGGACATGACGCCGACAAAAAAACCGTCATATCAGGCGTTATGCCCTTGGTTCGCGTCCCCCCGACCTATCCCAGTCGCGCCGCCAACCGAGGCATTGAAGGCTGGGTAAAAGTGGAATTTACCATTAAACCGCACGGCACCGTAGCCGATGCAGTCGTGATCCAATCAAAACCGGAGGATGTTTTTGACGATGCCGCACTGACTGCCATTAACCAATGGGAATTTAAACCAAAAATCGTCAACGGCGTCGCGGTATCGCAACGCGCAGTACAACAATTACAATTCAACCTCGACCGCTAACCCTCATCTCTTAATACAAGGACAATGACCGCATGACCCCGAATATCAATCCCGAATTTATTATTGATTTAACGCTATATACCTTGCTGGCTTTTTCAGTGACGACATGGACATTAATTTTTTTTAAGCTTTGGCAATTTTTTAGAATTCGCCGCAACAACGAACGCTTTGAGTCTGCATTTTGGCGGCTACCTCATTTAAAACAAATTAAAATATTAGCGCCCGAAGCAACCGAAGGCCCACAAGCGCGACTGGCTTTTACAGGCTTGGCGTGGCTGAATGAGTACCAACAAACGGAAGAAAAAACAATTAAACATTGCGGCGATGCCGCAGAATTATTGGAACAAACCCTGCGTGTATCGGTGCAGCAAGAACAACATGCGATGGAAAGCGGATTGTCGGTGCTGGCCAGCATCGGCAGCACGGCGCCGTTCGTCGGCTTATTCGGCACCGTCATAGGCATTATGAACGCCATGCATAAAATCACTGAAAGCGGCTCCAGCAGCCTGGACGTGGTTGCAGGCCCGATAGGCGACGCCTTGGTCGCAACGGCTATCGGCATTGCCGTTGCCGTCCCTGCGGTTTTGGCCTATAACTTTTTTCTCCGCAGTTTAAAAGTACAACGTATGCAACTGGAAAATTTTGTCATCCGTTTTTTAACCGTCGCTTTATATACTAAAAACGAGCAGGCATAGACCATGGCATTTAAACCTCAATCCGACGATGAAAGCGCAATGAGCGACATTAACGTCACACCGTTAGTGGACGTGATGCTGGTGCTGGTCATTATTTTACTGGTTACCGCGCCGCTGTTAACCCAATCAGTCCATGTAACCCTGCCGAAAACTGCCGAAACGACCGCCGATATAAAGCAGCAACCCTTACAACTCGGTGTCGACGCGCAAGGCGTCATAACCATTAACAAAAACCCCATCGCCGATTTCACCGCGCTTGAAACTGCCTTAAAAGCGGAACTGGCGAAAGACCCGGAGATCGGCGTACATTTATACGCCGATCAAAACGTGATTTATGCCAAAATCGCTGAAGTGATGGCAACCGTACAACATGCAGGCATCACAAAAATAGCATTCGTGACGGTAGAGCAATAATCCTAAAAAGAGCAGTTAGTTTATTCTTCGACTTGCATACGCGCCAGTTTTCTGCGGTGTAGGAAAATGTAAGTTATTACCAACACAACGCTGACAGCTATTACGCCAATAATTGCCTGATGGGAGTATTGCATGATTAATGCTTCGTTATNNAATCCTGCGGGCATTGAAATCAAATGGCGGATGACGGGTAACAAACGGCCAATAAATGTAGAGATTTCGCCATGGCTGGCAAAGTAATCTTCAACTCGACGGAAATGTTCCTCTGTTATCAACACATAACGCCCGTACTTGAGTAAAAACGGCCTGCCCAAATAGTGGGCAGCAAAATAATTCAGATAAGCGCCAAACAGACTGCCCATGGTGCCGCTGAGTATGACCAGCGCCATATTCATTTTTCCCTGCTGCACCAGATAACCTGCCGGTGGCATGATGATTTCGCTAGGAATGGGCACGATAGAGCTTTCCAACGCCATCAGCAAAAAAATGCCGGTATAGCCCATTGCACCGATGGTTGTGACTAGCCAGTTGATTACTTCGTGTAGCATTTATTTTCTCTATGAATGAATGAATGAATGAATGACCAGTGTGTTTCTCTACCCTGCAGAAACTGGCAAACATTACCAGAGAACGCGATTGCAGGAAATAACAGTTTTGGTAGATCTGTGGCAGTTACAGCTCAATGCGTATGCCCAGCTCTACAACCCGTTCCACCGGAATTTTAAAGAACTCAATGGCGCTGGACGAATTATGGAATAAAAACCTGAACAATGCTCTGCGCCATTTGGGCATGGGGCTTTTGTTGCGGAAAGAAATTTGTTCGCTGCCGATGAAAAAAGAAGCGCTTTTAGGATTAATGTCGAGGCCGTCCTTCTTACATAATTGCAATGCGCGACGTACGTCCGCATTTTGCTTGAAACCGTAATAAAGTTTCACCCGGTAAAAACTCTTGTCTGCGCCAAAAGCCCTGATTTTAATCAGGTGCGCTTCGTCAACATAGGGTTCGTTGGTGGTGACGATGGTCAGCACGATAATGCGCTCATGCAAGACATGATTGTGTTCAAGGTTATGCAACAACACCTGGGGTACGCCGTGCAAGCTTCGAGTCAAATAAATCGCCGTGCCTTCCACCCGCACCAATTTGGTATTTATTTTCTCTTCCAAATCCTCGAATAACACCCGCCTCTCATCCATATAGCGCGAAAGCAGTGCGCGCCCCTTAATCCATGTCGTCAATATCAGAAACAGCACGGCGCCTACGACCAACGGCAACCAGCCGCCGGTAGGGATCTTCAGACTATTGGAGGAAAGAAATACCGAGTCTATCGTCAAGAAAGTCGACAAAAAAGCCACGCTGGTGTATTTATTCCATTGCCACAGCGCCTGAATGACGATAAATGCCAGTAGCGTGGTAGCCATCATAGTTCCGGTTACCGCCAAACCATAAGCGGAAGCCAATGCCGTCGACGACTTAAAGCTCAGCACCAGCACGAATACCGACACCATCAACAGCCAGTTGATAGCGGGCACATAGACTTGCCCTTGTTCTTTTCCTGACGTATGTAAAATAGCCATGCGCGGGCAATAGCCCAATTGCACCGCTTGCCGCGTCATCGAAAACGCACCCGAAATCACCGCTTGCGAGGCGATGACCGTCGCCAGCGTCGACAGTATCAGCAACGGATATAACGCCCAGGTCGGCGCCATTAAATAGAAGGGGTTTTCTATGGCTTCGGGATGACCGATCAATAACGCGCCCTGCCCGAAATAATTGAGTAACAACGCCGGAAACACAAACCCGAACCAGGCGTAACGGATCGGTTTTAAACCGAAATGCCCCATATCGGCGTACAGCGCCTCAGCGCCGGTGATCGCCAACACTACCGCGCCCATGACGAAGAAACTATGCCAACCTAATTCAATCAGTAGCTTTAACCCGTAATAAGGATTAACCGCTATCAACACCTCCGGCACTTCATAGATGTTCATCACGCCCATGACGGCCAGCAAGGCAAACCAGACACACATGATCGGCGAAAACAACAGGCCCATCTTGCCCGAACCCTTCGCTTGCAGCATAAACAGCCCGCCCAGCACTGCGATGGTAAACGGCAGCACATATTCGGCTAATTGCGGCGCAATAATTTGCAGGCCCTCGACCGCACTGAGTACCGAGATCGCAGGGGTAATAATGCTGTCGCCGTAAAACAATACGGTGCCCAACAAGCCGACGGTAACGATGAAACGCATTTTTTTGGGATTGTCCTTGGTTCCCTGCAACGCCAGCGCCATCAGCGCCATGATGCCGCCCTCGCCTTTATTGTCGGCCCGCATAATGAAAATGGCATATTTGGTCGTCACCACCAGCGTTAATGTCCAAAAAACCAGCGATAAAGCACCCAGCACATGGAGATTATCTATTGTCAAACCGCTGAGGAAAACTTCCTTAAACGCATAAAGCGGGCTGGTGCCGATGTCGCCGAATACCACGCCGATGGCGCCCATCGCCAGACCTGCCACTTGTTTTTTGGTTTGATTTTGTATATTTGAGGACATTTAAACTAACCTGAATCTTTTTAAAAATACCGGGTATTTAACTGGCAGCATCCTGCTCAGTATTTGACGAGTCGCCGCCCACCGACCATAATTTTTCCAATTGATAAAAGCCGCGCGCTTGCGAGGTCATCGCATGCACAATCACGTCACCCAAATCCAACAGCACCCAATCCGAACCCAAATCGCCTTCTATCCCTAACGGTCTATAACCCTTTTTCTTAGCTTCTTCTACGACATAATCACATAAAGACTTCAGGTGACGATCGGAGGTGCCGGTCACGACGACCATATAATCAGTAAAGCTGGTTTTGCCACGTACATCCAATGTCGTTATGTTATTCCCTTTATGGTCGTCCAAAACAGTCTCGACAATTTTCAATAATTCTTCTACTTGCATTCAAATTCCTAGTGTGTGATGAGAACTATGTTCTCTGGTAAAGCGTGTGTTGCCTGATATAGGCGATAACCGCATCGGGCAGTAAAAACCCCGGATTTTGTTGTTTAGCAACCATCTGCCTGATAGCCGTTGCCGAAATATCCAGTTGCGTGACTTGCTGAAAGTATAACTTACCCGCTGTATTGTGTACCAACTCTGTTATGTCGCCTGCCAGCCGGGCTTTTAAAAAATCATCAAGATGCTGCACGTCAGCCCCCGGCCGGGTCATGACGACGATATGCGCAAAATCAAATAAATGCCGCCATTGATGCCAGCTCTTTAGATGATTGAAGGCATCGCTGCCGATAAACAGCAGCAACGGCTCGTCGTTACATTCCTGCCGTAACGATTTCAGCGTGTCCACCATATAAGACGGGCCGGGGCGGTTTAATTCGCGGGTATCGACTGTCAACCCCGGCTGGTCTTGGACGGCCAATTCCAGCATCTGCAATCGCATCAGCGCGCTGGCGGCGGGTTGCTCCCGGTGAGGTGGTTGTGCGCTGGGGATTAACCGAACCTGTGACAATCCGAAAATGTCTTTAACTTCCAGCGCCGAGCGTAAATGCCCGTAATGAACGGGATCAAAAGTACCGCCAAAAATACCGATCATTTATTGCCTGATATGGCCATCACCCAAAACAATGTACTTTAATGACGTTAGCCCTTTTAAGCCGACGGGGCCGCGTGCATGCAATTTATCGGTACTAATACCAATTTCAGCACCCAAACCGTATTCAAAGCCATCGGCAAAA
>PMJA01000019.1 GCA_003158415.1 Methylobacter sp. | reverse complement strand
ATAAACACTTGTTCAAATGAACAAAAACACCCCTCCCCCACGGAAAAACCGGGACGCACTTGCCGCCCAAGTATTGGGGCAAATAGACACCTTGCTGGATAAGGTAGAGGCACTACAGGCAAGCATCAACGCGGCTGGCGAAAATATAAAGGTAACGGTTGCTCAGCTAGAAGGCGCTGGCGACGCATACCACCAAGCCGTTCTAGCCGCGAATTTACACCACAAGAACGAAATGATTGCTTATCTTAGAACTGTTTCAACCTCAAGCATTGCCAAAACCACTGAGGAACAACGCGAGATCGTTNNGCACTATCGGAATCAAGCGCGAATCATCGGGTGCCGTTTTTATCCAGTTGGGGAAGAATAATAATTTGTTGTGGCCTTACGGCGCTTATTGGCAGTGCAATCACAGTTGAGCTAATCCAACGTCTGGGGATTTCTTAATCCAGGTTGCCAACAAAGCACTTGCTTTCAACGCTCTCCCCCTTAGTTAAGAATGTTAACCATATTGCCGCGCGATAGAAACATCAGCACCCCGTCATATAGATACATGATTAAAAAAGCGGCAAAACTCAATAAACCGAACCCCCAGGTAAGCCGCTGTTCGGCTGGGTGGGTGAACAGACAGATAATGAACGCGATCAGCAGCAAACCGGACAATGGCCTAATCACGACAAACAGAATGGGCCGGAACCATAACAACAACGTCAGTGCAATGGTTCGTAAACACCCGATCAGAAGAATCATGATATTTAAAACCATATTCCAGGGCAAAAACTGAACACGTCTATGCCTATGCTCCACATAACGATGTGTTACGTCGAGAATCGCCTTGGCCGGAATCCCCTTTTTTGTTTTTGTAAATTTCACTACGTTACTCATGTTAGTACCCTGCCCTTCTTATTCACGTTTAATAAACCGCTACAGGTAACTCTTAATGCCTCGCTCCCGGTTTGTGGATCTCCACAAACGGCGCGAATGCTGCGGAAGCTGCGCTGCGCTCATCCTCGGTTAAACCCTCTCTCATACAAAACTCAAATAGACCTAACGCTAAATCTTGATCTGCTTTAGCTAACCCATTAAGCTTTGATAAATCGAATTCAACATCACCCAGAAGCGATGTAGCGAACGCTGCCAGCGTATGAGCGACATCACAAGAAAAATCAGAAGCTACGCGCTGAAAAACCCGTTCAAATTCTCCCGCCAATGGAGGCTTATCATTAACAATTCGGTAAACTGCATTTTTTTCTGTCATTTTAGTACCTACCTATAAAAAGCTATATAAAGTGGAATTTTCGCGTCCGCGAAAATCTATCGTTTAACCTTCGCCGTTGTGGTTAGTCCTCATATTTGTTTACTTCGATTAAATAATTTTACGGAATATGGATCATCGAGCCAGGACGGGGTTTGTTTTACTGAATATGTACCGTCTTCATCATCGCTGACTAAATAATTTATGCCTGATTTCTCAAGATCAGTCTTTAGCAAAAGTGCTTGTTCGTAAGTTAAATTATTTGTCATCGGTTACTATTCCAGTCCGTTAAATTCTTCTACCCTATGCTTAACACATTCAACATAATTGATAGCAGCAGACATCATTGACTCCTTAAGCGGCACTTCTTTTAGTCATCGAATGGTCGATAATAGGCTTGTAACCTCGCCCTTCAAGTTCCGCTTTCTTTTGTATCATGGCGTGCTCACCTACCGCACAGACCCATTGTGGCGATCCGTCTTTATGCAAATTAGTTTTAATCCAGTAGGTAACGATCATCTATTGCGCCTCAAATAATTAAGAAATTCCATGTATCTTATTATCCGGGTTCCCGTCTTAATTGTCAAGCGTTATAGCTTGTCAAAAGTATAATAAACAGTTGTTCTTACTTGGTTTTTTTGTCGCTTTGAGCGGCAAAGCTCTTAATTACATCAGTCTGACCAACAACTTGAGTGCGTAAGGCGTCGAGTTCGCCGGATATTCGGCTATGCTGTGTGGCAAGCTCTCTGGCTTCTTTGCGCGTAGCGGTCAAATCAGCTTCTAAGGTTTGCTTGTCTTTTTCAAGCTTACCTATGACTACGGCGCTGCTGGTCTTCTGTTCCTTTAACTGCTCGATTAGGCGTGTGGCTTCGGCCTTGGCCGTGGCTACCTCTTCAACCTTTACCAGCTCGCGGGTGTTGGCGGCATCGATCTTTTGCCCGGCCTCGGCCAGTTGACCGCGCAAGCGGTCGGCTTCGCCCTGGGCGGCCTGTAAGGCGGCAAATTGCTCGGCAAGTTGCCGGGTAAAGTCGGCGGTAAGTCTATTGATCTCTACGGCATGTTGATTGCGTGAGGCTTCGGCTTCGGAATGAACAATAGCAAGCTCCGCTTGTTGTGCCTCGATCTGTTCCCGCATCTGGTTAGCTGTGGCGGATAAGGCCGCTTCCAGCGTTGCGGCTTTCGTAGCCGCTTGTTGTGAAGTCGAGAGTGCTACGGCAAGATCAGCTTCAGCCTTCTCAAGTTTTACGCTATCGGCGTCGCCTTCGCTTTCTAACTGCTCGATTGCGGCGACAGCCTCATCCAATCGTCGTTTGGTGATCTTAATTTCGGCGTCGGTTTTTTCGCGGATGGCGGCAATTTCTTTGCCCGCTTCACTGGCGGCAGCTTGCCAGCATTGAGAAAAAGCGGTTTTAACACTATCGGGCATTTCAAGTATGACTGGCATCGGTGCGGCCTTTCGTGTTTCCTGCCAGGCATCTATATGTTTATAAATAGTGGTGAGACTTCCCCCGCCTAGTGCGTCACGTAAAGTCGTGGGCGTAACCTCTTTGCCGCTTGCAGCTAAAGCATCGGCAGCCTGAAAAACTTGTTCTTGAGTATGTAGCGCTTTGCGTCCCATGAATACCTCTAACCTAAATGATAAGATAAAATAACGTATTACTTTTTACTTTATCTTATCTTATCATAAATATTATTTATTGTCACTAAAACCCAGCACCAAATTCGTATCTCTCACGTAAGCCAGCGCGTTATCAATATCGATCCCTAATTAACTGCTTTTAAACTTTCACTATCGAGTGATTCCAAGTGTCCCGACTCTTTAAATTAATTTTGTAAACGGAATTTAAGTAAAGTTGTAAACAAACTAAACTCGCTTGTTAACTGAGTGGGTTTATTTTAGCGATTGTTTTATCCACAGGCGCAACGCCAAGAATAAAATAAGAATAGATAAAAAGACTAAAAGAAGAAAAGAATAGAGATTTTTGCCCGGCCTAAAAACATATTATTATCATGTTGTTAGACGTGTTTTTATCATCAAGCTGCGGGTTAAATCTTCTACTATGCCATCACCTGCGGGTTAAATCTTCTACTTATCGCCTCAACTGCGGGTTAAATCTTCTACTTTTGGTACAAAAAAGAGTCTATTTATTTTGTCTAACGACATCAAAAAACCACCTGCGGGTTAAATCTTCTACTTACTGCGGGTTAAATCTTCTAC
>PMJA01000383.1 GCA_003158415.1 Methylobacter sp. | reverse complement strand
GAAGAAAGAGCTGCGCAACTGACCCAAATGGGTGACCCCTTGGTGGGATTGAAAGCCCGGATAGACTGGGAAGCGTTTCGGCCTGAACTCAACCGGGTGCATGTAAAGGCTAGAAAAAGTCAGGCGGGCGCTAAGCCGCTCGATGTAGTGCTGATGTTCAAGATTTTGGTGCTCCAACAGTTGCACAATCTATCGGATGATCGCATCGAATATCAGATTCGGGATCGGTTCAGCTTCATGCGTTTTCTGGGATTGCAGTTGGAAGATCGCGTGCCGGATTCGAAAACGGTGTGGACGTTTCGCGAAAAGCTCAAGGGCATCAACTTGGTTGATGTGTTATTTACCCGCTTTCATGAACAACTGGCGGCACAAGGTTACGTGGCCCGTGCTGGGCAGATGATTGATGCCACTTTTGTCGAAGTCCCCAAGCAACGCAATAGCCGTGAAGAGAATGCCACGATTAAAGCGGGCCAAGTACCTGAAGCGTGGGATAAACCCGAAGCTCAGGCCAAGCGCCGGCAGAAAGATACCGAAGCGCGCTGGACGAAGAAAAACGACGAGAAGCATTATGGCTATAAAAATCACGTCAACGCCGATGCCGGCAACAAGCTCATACAAAGTTATGCAGTGACGCATGCGGCGGTACACGACAGCCAAGTGTTCGATGAATTGCTCGATCAGGCGACTGATGCGGATGGCAACAAGCGTGCGGTTTATGCCGACAGCGCTTATCGCTCAGCCGCTCAAGAACAGCGCTTAGCCGATGCAGAGATTGCGAGCCAAGTTTGTGAAAAAGGCACACGCGGCAAGCCATTAACCGAAGAGCAAAAGCAATCAAACCGGACGAAATCGAAAGTCAGGGCCCGAGTCGAACATGTATTTGGCGCACAGGCAGCAATGTGCGGGCATGTCGTGCGCACCATCGGCTTGCAGCGGGCAAAGGTGAAGATCGGTCTGATGAATTTGGTTTATAACATGGTGCGCCTGATGCAGCTGATTAAGCGCGATGCGAATGCTGTAAGACAAGATTTGATGATCCCTCACAGGGAAAGTGCGCCTATCGGGGTATAAAAACGGGGAAATAACCCGAGAACCAGGATATTTGAGGTAGTTTTTACTTCAAATCGCGAAAATACACCCTGGTTTTGAAATAATGACGAAAAAAATTAGCAGGATTGCTAGTGGGTGACTTTAACTTCAATTATTAGAGGTTCCCTTAAGGTCATGCGTAAAGCAAATTTACCTAGATAATGGTTTTAGCCTGGAGATCGGCATGGTACGAGGATCTAACCATCGGCGCACTGGCGACTTGCTTAAAGCCGAGCGCCTTTGCAACAGCGCCGTAGTCGGCGAATTGTTCCGGGCTGATATAGCTTAAGACGGGTAAATGCGCCTTGGTGGGTTGCAGATATTGGCCCAGTGTCAGCATCGAACAGCCGTGAGCTAACAAATCCTTCATGACCTGATGGACTTCTTCCTGCTCTTCTCCTACGCCCAGCATGAGCCCGGATTTGGTGGGTGTTTGCGGTTGCGCCTGACCGTACTTGCCGAGCAGTTCCAGAGAGCCTTGATAATCGGCACCGGGACGCACTTGTTTATACAATCGGGGGACTGTTTCCAGGTTATGGTTGAACACATCGCAGGGTTCCTGGGCGAGTATGGCTACGGCTTTATCAATGCGACCGCGAAAGTCCGGCACCAGGATTTCAATTTTTGTGGCGGGCGTTTGTAGGCGTATTTTTTTTATACAGTCGGCAAAATGCCCTGCGCCGCCGTCCCTTAAATCGTCACGATCCACCGAGGTGATGACCACATACTTTAAAGCCATCGCCTGTATGGCGTCCGCCAGGTTTTGCGGCTCATTGCTATCCAGCGCTAGCGGCTTACCGTGCGCGACATCGCAAAAAGGACAGCGACGGGTGCATAAATCGCCCATGATCATGAAGGTGGCAGTGCCGTGCTGAAAGCATTCGCTGAGGTTCGGACAGGCCGCTTCCTCGCAAACCGAGTGCAACTTATGCTCGCGTAACAACTGTTTTATTTTTGTAACCTCGTCACTAGCCGACACCTTTACCCGTATCCAGTCGGGTTTACGCAAAACCGTATCGCCAGGCTCCACTTTTATCGGGATACGCGCCAGTTTTTCGGCGCTACGCTGGTGAGATTCGGGTGTAGAGCGGGAAGGAGCTTGAATAGTCATTTTGGTAGCATCGTGGTGATAGCCCGGATAACAGAGCTTGCAAGTTGATTAGTGCTGACAGTTACACCCAGGTCGGACAGCTGCGTGACTTTAAGATCGGAATAGCCGCAGGTGTTTATGTGGTCAAAAGGCCGTATGTCCATGTCATTATTAAGACTCAGGCCATGATAGCTGCCATTTTTTTTAATTCTTAAGCCGATGGAACCGATTTTTTTGCCCTGCACATAAACGCCCGGCGCATCGGCTCTGGCAACTGCTGTGATGCCATGTTCGGCCAAGGTGCCGATCATAGCGCGCTCCAATAGCGTCACCAATTCGCGGCTGTTGATTTGTAAGCGTTTGATGTCCAATAAGGTGTAGATAACCAGTTGACCGGGGCCGTGATAAGTGACTTGTCCACCCCGGTCGGTATTAATGACCGGGATGTTGCCGGTATTTAACAAATGCTCGCGTTTGCCGTTTACGCCCAGGGTATATATGGGATTGTGTTCGACTATCCACAGTTCATCAGGTGTATATTCGTTGCGTTCCTGAGTGTAGCGCTGCATGTCCTGCCAAGTCGCTTCATAATCCTGCAAACCTAAGTGACGTATTGCTATCATTGGTTTATGTTAGAAGACGTATGAAAAGTCTTACAACGCCATCAATACATGCGGATGATCGGTCAAGTCCTGATAAATGGCGTCCAGTTGCCGTTTGCTGGAAGCTTCTATGATGACGGTCACCGCGAGGAAGTTGCCGTCTTTGCTGGGGCGCGTAGTCACTGCGTCCTCGGTAATATCGGGGGCATGGCGGCGCACGATTTCTATCACAATCAGACCAAGTTCCAGGTCGGCTTTGCCCATGGCTTTAATGGGAAACTGACAGGGAAATTCGAAAAGGGTTTCTTCGCTGTGGGCGTCGCTCATAACAAGGTGTGTTTGTAAGCTTGAAATAGTTGGTTCATGGCGTGCCATACCGGGCCGGGCTTGCCGTCCGCCACCGGTTTGGAATCGAGCTCAACCACGGGAATGATTTCACGGGTGGAGCTGGTCACCCAGATTTCGTCGGCTGTTTGCAAGACGGTAAACGGGATGCTCTCTTCATGGCAGAGAATGTTGTTATTTCGGGCAATGTCCAAGATCACATCGCGGGTAATGCCGGGTAAGATGTCGTTGCTTTTGGGCGGCGTCAACAGCACGCCGTCTATCACGGCAAAGACATTGCTGGCAGCGCCTTCAACGACATAACCGTCTTTTACCAGCAGCGCTTCTGCGCAGCCCTGGTCTATCGCTTCCTGTCTGTGCAGGATATTGCCCAGCAGCGTGATGGCTTTTACATTGCAAAATTGCCAGCGGCTGTCATCCAGGCTAATCGCTTTTACACCGGTCGCTAAACCAGCAAAAGGCACGATTGCCGAGCACATGGCAAAAACCGTGGCGGGCGTGTTGCCTGGAAACCCGTGATCTCTTTTGGCGGCGACGCCACGCGTGATCTGTAAATAAATATATTGGTCGAACCGGGCGTCCAGCAGCGGCGTCAGGATGTCCAGCCATTGTTCGCGACTATGCGGATTCTCCAATCGGATGCCCGCAAGGCTATTTTCCAGACGTTGCAAATGATCCTGGAAATGAAATAAATGACCGGAATAAGACGGGATGACTTCATAAACGCCGTCGCCAAATAAAAACCCGCGATCCAGCACCGAAACCTTGGCTTCGTTAAGCGGCAGATACTGTCCGTTTAAATAGACAGTTTTATTTTCCATCATCGGATTTCTCCATCATCAGCATAGCGCTGTCAGCAAGTCGTTGAAAAATATTGCCTTGCTCCACAGTTTGCAGTGCGACCAGATCCTTGTCGATAATCAACTCATCTTTAAGCGTCACCTTGACGGAACCCAGTTTGGCGCCTTCTTTAACCGGCGCGGTGATTTTTTTATCGACGTTAATAACGGCTTTAAGGTCGGGGTATTGTCTACGGGGAATGGTTGCGTAAAGATCTTCGACCAGACCTAATGGTATGGTTTTACTCGCGCCTTTCCAGATCCGTGCTTCATTTAACGGTTTTTTACCTTCATACAAACGGTGTGATTCAAAAAACCGGAAGCCGTAGTTGAGCAGGGTTTGATTTTCGTTGGCTCTGGCGTTCGCGCTTTTCGCCCCCATGACCACGGAAATAAGCCGCATGTCTTCTCTCAGCGCAGAGGCGACCAAACAATAACCGGCGTCATCGGTAAAGCCGGTTTTAACGCCGTCTACCGACTCATCGCGTGACAGCAACTGATTGCGGTTATGCTGAGTGATTTTGTTAAAGGTAAATTCTTTTTGCGAAAACCAGCGATAGTAGTCAGGAAATTCCTTGATTAAAGCCGTAGTGAGTATCGCCAAATCGCGTGCGCTGGTGTAATGGCCTTCCACGGGCAGTCCATCGCTGTTTTTGAAATGGCTATTAGTCATCCCCAAGCGTGCGGCATGTTGATTCATCATGTCGGCAAAGGTCGATTCGTCTCCGGCCACATGTTCAGCTAGCGCAACGCTAGCGTCATTGCCGGATTGAATGATGACGCCTTGCAGCAAATCTTCGATTTTAACCTGATTGCCGAGATCGATAAACATACGCGAACCGGATGTTTTCCAGGCCTTTTCGCTAATGGTGGCCATGTCTCCCAGATGGAGGTGGCCATTGCTTAGCTCCCTGAACACCACATAAACCGTCATGATTTTGGTGAGACTGGCGGGAGCGAGTTTGGCGTCGGCATTATTTTCCGCCAGCACTTTACCGGTATGAAAATCCTGTAATATATAAGCGCTGGCGGCTATGGTAGGCGCGGGGGGCGTTGTGATTTCAGCGTTTTCGGCGTTTGCCTGAACAAAGGAAAACAGCAGGCCGAAAAATAAAAATAGGGTAAATTTTTTAAAAGGGTTCATAGCTCTTTATAATCGACAGTAAGACAATCACTGTGGACATTATAACACGCGATCTTGCGACTGTTTGGATTCAGTAACAAATTGAGTGTCGGTTATGCCGATTTCCGCCAGTTGTTCGTTCAGTTCATTAGCACTGGCTGTGGAGTCTATCGGCCCCATTTGAACTTTGTAAAGGGTCGATTTTTTGTAAGTGGACGAGCGTATATCGGGTTCGGGCAAATGATAGGCGGCAATTTTATCTTTTAATTGCATGGCTTTTTTTGCACTGCCGAAACTGCCGACTTGCAGATAGACCTGTTGAAATTGTGTAGCCGCAAGTTTTTGTAACTGAGGTAAAGCCTGACTGTCTGATATGGCTTTAATTTCTATAGCGCCGGTGCCGTCCTCTTCCATATCCAGGTTTTTTGCTGCCGCGTACGATAAATCCAGTTCTCTGTTGCCGACAAAAGGCCCACGGTCATTGATTCTGACGATAACGCTACGATGATTTTCCAGGTTGGTTACTTGTGCGTAAGAGGGAATCGGCAACGTTTTATGCGCGGCAGTCATGGCATACATATCGAATATTTCGCCGGTAGCGGTTTTCTTGCCGTGAAATCCGGGGCCATACCATGAAGCAACGCCCTGTTTCTGGTAGCGGGCGATACGCGGCAGCAGGTTTTCTTGTTGGTCGCTCTCATCCTGAGAGCTTATATGCACGATGGAATGATGTCTTATAGGGTGGCCGGCTGTCGTGTTATCGATGGCGGCCGGGGGTGGAAAAGTAGCGTCGGCTGTTTTAATTTGTTCTG
>PMJA01000262.1 GCA_003158415.1 Methylobacter sp. | reverse complement strand
TACCGCGCGAGCGGTTTAGTCCAGAGCTCTTAAGTGTAATGTTTTAAATTTGATCTACTCAACTTTTAACCTGTGGTGATTGTTTCCTCCTTAGCGTTCGACTCAAATATTAGCCAATCTTACTTAACCCTTTCCAGAAGTTTTGCTATTTTCAAAAACAAAGCCACACAGGCATCCAGCCGTCAGTCTTGGGCTTCTCTGAGTGCTTTAATAGCCTTGTGCAGCTCGTTATCCAGCATGACTCTTGATATTTTGCTAGAGCATCGCGCGTAATTGTCCTTATTGCAAGTAAAAACAGGGACTGTCATAGATGACAACTACCATTTGCCCTGCCGTCTCACGCTTAACAATATCATCCTGCACTTGCTGGACATTATTCGACGCTGTTAGGTGGATACTTTTCAACGCTGATTGACACAGGTAAAACTTTTCAGAAAATGTCAGCTTTATTTTGTTACAACGCCTTAGTTTTTCATTACCCCTAAAACAAACGCAATATGCGCCAATTCGGCCACTGATGCCACCCCCAGTTTGTTTCTGATTTGTGTGCCGTAATTGGCAACGGTTTTATAGCCTAGACAAAGCTCATCGGCAATTTTGTGAGCCGTTAAACCTTTTGCCAGCAGCAGGAATACATCAAATTCTCTGGCGGACAGTGAATCAATAATGGGTTTATAATCGGTTTCGCTGGTTTCCAATCGCTCATTTGACAGTGCGACTGGCTGTCTGGTTAAGCCTTGTTCAATATAAACGTCTCCGTCGGCTATTTTCTGTATTGCAGTAATCAGTATTTCAGGATGTGCGTGTTTGGTAATATAGCCTTTTGCGCCTGCATTGATAGCCCTATCCACATATACCCGTTCATCATGAACGCTAAAAACCAGTATTTTGGCGTTACTGTCACGCGTACAAATACGCCGTATGCACTCCAGACCGCCGATACCGGGCATGGATAAATCCAGCACCATCACATCTGGCTGTTTTTCCAGATACAACTGGCAGGCTGCTTCTCCCCGTTCGGCTTCGGCTATCACTTCAATGCTGTCATCGGTAGACAACAGCATTCGAAACCCTGCACGCACCACGGCATGATCATCCACTAATATTACTTTTATCTTGTTTTTCATTTTAAGGGAATGTTTGCGATGATGCTCATGCCTTGTTGCGGCCCGGTTTGAATAGTCAATTCGCCATCCATGCTATTGATTCGTTCTCTCATACCCAATAATCCAAACCCCGTTTTAATTTTGTCAGCCGCGCAGCCTAGGCCATCATCCGTTATTTGTAAGCGTAATGTTCTCCCCATTATTGAATGCCCCACAATTTCCAGCTTGATAGTCGCTTGTTTTGCCTGGGCATGGCGGACAATATTGGTTAAGCATTCCTGTACAATTCTAAACACCTGAATGGTGATTTTTTGTTCCAGCGCGTCCACTTCATCAGGGCAGTCTAGAGTAAGCTCTAACGCCGGATTTCTTATCGCCCAATGATGCAGCAGATCTTCCATCGTCGCTTTCAGCCCCAACTCGGCGAGCACCAAGGGATGTAACTGGTGCATCATGGAGCGTACCACGTCCATCAAGTGGTCACAGACACTAATAATGGCATCTGTGGTTTGTTTGATGTCGGCCCTCGTTCCCACAGCTCCAGCTTGGGAAGAACGTCCCGCCGTCACCGCCATCACTTTGATGGCAGTCAGTGATTGCCCCAGTTCGTCATGCAGTTCCTGAGAAAGTCGCTGCCGTTCATCTTCCTGTATGGCCAATGAGTGTTGGGTTAAGGCGCGATTTTCCTGTTGACTCGCATTCAGCTGGGTCGTCATGTGATTGATAGCTTTGGCAATACTGTCATATTCCAGTATGGAAAAGTCGGGGAGCTTTTGCCGATATTGTCCCGTTTCGATGATTTTTAGCGCGTTGACAATGATGGCGATGGATTTAAGTGCCTTGTTAAATGCCAGATTGACGGCCAAGAAAGTGAACAGTGTCAATAAAAGAAGGGTTCCAAAAAAATCCAGGCTTTCTTCCCAGGCTTCCGTTATTTCATCCAGCGGGTTGGCCTGAATAATCAGTGTTAGTCTTTTGCCGCCCTGAGTTGTTATCGGGTGCTCCGCTTTGGGATGTCGGCCTTTAACTAGATTGATAAACCATTGCGGCGGCTTTTCCCGTTGATGCGTTTGCTGCGGTGAAAACGTGGCAACTTCTCCTGATGGTTGTTTCAGTTGTATGCTTAAATGCCGAGTTTCCTTCAGGGCATTAAATTGGGGCAGCCAGTCGGTTTCAGTTTGGGGGGCATGCGTTGCTTGTGAAAAACCGAATGTTATCAACTGCACGGCCAGATTGATGGAAGAATCGACTTCTTTGTCCACGGATTTACGTGCCTGCCAGACGGCTATCGATCCGCCCAATAGCAGTATGCACAGGGATGAGATAAAAATTCGCAGGTTGATTTGGTAGCGCAGACTCATGGGTTTTAAATATCGGCACTTGCAACGTCGGCTTGATGGCAGGCATAGTGCTCCTGCCATCTGCGCGATGGCTTTTGATTAAAAACAAATCTTTTCTGGGGATTAATGGTTAAAGGCTTCCTGATTTAGTGTGCGAATACTATCTTTTTTTCTATCTTTGGTCTACGGTTTTTCCTTCAGGGTAACAGCCACTTGATGGTAATCCAAAAAACCTGACATAACAGCCATCTTTTAGTTTGTTTAGCAACGTGGTTTTATGGATAATGTAGCCATGGTTTCAAGATTTTCAATAGATTCAAGCATTTCAACACAAGGTTTTACGATATGACAGAACTGATGAGTAGGGGAATCGAATTGATGCTTGTCGGAATGGGCATTGTGTTCCTGTTTTTGACGATGCTGGTGGTTGCGATCAATATTATGTCATCATTGGTGCAGCGTTTTTTCCCCGATGCACCAACCCCGACTATGGGCGCTACGCCAATAGTCTCCGGCGGTATTGATAAAAGCATCATTGCCGCAATTACGGCAGCGGTGCATCAGCATCGTAGCAAGCATCAATAAAGTTAAGCATTACAAGTTAGATGTCAGCGGCATTTAACCATTTTTATTTTATTGCATTTGAACGACTCACAAGGTCAATGATTAAAAGCCTATAAAGATTCTGGAGAATATTAAGAATGGCCAAAGATAAAAAAAAGCCCTTAAGCATCACTGAAGTTGTCTTGCGTGATGCGCATCAATCAATCTTAGCCACTCGTTTACGCATAGAAGATATGCTGCCGATTTGTGAAAAGCTCGACCAGATTGGTTACTGGTCTATCGAATCATGGGGCGGCGCTACTTTTGATGCTTGTATCCGTTATCTGGGTGAAGATCCCTGGGAAAGATTGCGTCTACTGAAAGCAGCAATGCCTAAAACGCCGCAGCAAATGCTGCTGAGGGGGCAAAACATCTTAGGCTATCGGCATTATGCCGACGATGTGGTCGATAAGTTTGTCGAGCGTTGTGCTGTCAACGGTATAGACGTTTTTCGTATCTTTGATGCCATGAACGACATGCGCAACATCGAACATGCAGTAAAAGCGGTACTCAATACCGGCGCGCATGCTCAAGGGACGATTTCTTATACCACCAGTCCGGTACATACCCTGGATGTATGGGTGAATCTGGGTAAACAGATTGAAGATATGGGTGCGCATTCCATCTGTATTAAAGATATGGCCGGATTGCTTAAACCTTACGAAGCCTTCGAGTTGGTTAGCCGCTTGAAAAAAAGCACCCAAATTCCCATCCATTTGCATTGCCATGCAACGACCGGCTTAAGCGTCGCCACCCTTATTAAAGCCGCCGAAGCGGGTGTGGACAATGTCGACACCGCTATTTCATCACTCAGCATGACTTATGGACATAGCGCTACCGAGACTATCGTCGCCAGTCTGGAAGGTACTGAGCGCGCTACCGGCCTGGATTTGGTTAAATTGGAAGAAATTGCGCATTACTTCAGGGACGTTCGCAAAAAATACGCCCAATATGAAGGCAGCCTGAAAGGCGTGGACAGTCGTATTTTGATTTCTCAAGTTCCGGGCGGCATGCTGACCAATATGGAAAGCCAGTTAAAAGAGCAGGGGGCAGCCGACAAGTTTGATGAGGTGATGCACGAAATACCGCGTGTACGCGAAGACTTAGGGTTTATACCGCTGGTGACGCCCACGTCACAAATCGTGGGTACACAAGCCGTTATGAATATTATGAACGGCGAGCGCTATAAAACCATTACCAAA
Source organism: Methylobacter sp. (assembly GCA_003158415.1). Lineage (GTDB taxonomy): Bacteria > Pseudomonadota > Gammaproteobacteria > Methylococcales > Methylomonadaceae > Methylobacter_C. The sequence goes on along the minus strand of PMJA01000262.1, from coordinate 1,800 downwards.
GAAACCGCCGGTGTATTGAAAGGGGAATACGGGGCAACCCCGGCGCCGGTTAACAAGCAATTGCAGGACAGGGTTCTTGATGGTGCGCAGCCTATTACCTGTCGCCCGGCTGATTTGATCGAGCCTGAAATGGACAAATTGATCGCCGAGGTGCAGGAAAAAGCAAAAGCCGAAAACGTAAAGCTGGCTAAAAATATCGAAGAAGATGCCTTAATCAACGGGATGTTTGCTCAAGTCGGCTGGAAGTTTTTGGTCAATCGTGGCAATCCTGCCGCATTTGAGGCTGCGCCCGATGCTAAAGCTTTTGCGGCGGACAATAATGCGCCTAAAACAGCGGCTGTTAATTCGGTAACCGAAACTTATTCCGTCAATGTGGATGGCAGAAATTTTAACGTGACAGTAGGCCCGGTTGGCGCGCCACTGGCTATCCGGCCTGTTGCCGCCGAGCAAAGCCACGTTGCGCCGGTAAGCGGTGGCGGCGCAGTCGTTTACGCGCCTATGGCGGGTAACATACTGAAAATCCTGGTTGATGTAGGCAGTGCCGTTGCAGAAGGCGAGGTGGTTGTTATTATGGAGGCGATGAAAATGGAAACGGAGGTGCGATCCAAATTCAGCGGGACTGTCAGTGCTGTTCATATCAAGGAAGGCGGCGCTGTCGCCGGTGGCAACGCCCTGATTACTTTGTAACCAACGCCCACTATCGAGAGACATACTATGGAAAATTTGCTTGCACTATGGCAAAGCACTGGCCTCTACAACTTTACCGGCGGACAGGCTTTTATGATGCTGGTCGGCTTTTTGTTACTGTTTCTTGCGATTAAAAAAGGTTTTGAACCCTTGCTGTTATTGCCGATAGGTTTTGGCGCCATACTCAGCAATATTCCGGTGGCCGGTATTGCCGAAGAGGGCGGGCTTTTATATTACCTCTATTTCGGCATTAAAGCCGGGATCTTCCCGTTACTCATTTTTATGGGCGTAGGAGCAATGACCGATTTCGGCCCCATGCTGGCAAACCCTAAAACCTTGTTATTGGGGGCAGCGGCACAATTTGGTATTTTTGCGTCATTGCTGGGCGCTTTGGCACTTAACATTGTACCCGGACTGGAGTTTAGCTTAAAAGATGCGGCCGCGATAGGTATTATCGGCGGCGCCGATGGCCCTACGGCTATTTACGTGGCATCAAAGCTATCCCCGGATTTACTTGGCGCGATTGCCGTAGCGGCTTATTCTTATATGGCTTTGGTGCCGTTAATTCAGCCGCCGATTATGCGGGCATTAACCACCGAAGATGAGCGCAAAATCGAAATGAAGCAAATGCGCGCGGTCAGCAAAACTGAAAAAATTGTTTTTCCGTTGATGTTGCTGGTTTTGTCTGTTTTGCTATTGCCTTCTGCTACGCCACTGATTGGTATGTTCGCGTTGGGTAATTTGATGAATGCTTGCGGTGTGGTTGAGCGTTTAAGCCAAACCGCGCAAAACGAACTGATCAATATAGTTACTATTTTTTTAGGGTTGGCGGTAGGATCAAAACTGAGTGCGGCGGCTTTCTTGCAAATAGAAACGCTGGGCATCCTGGCGCTGGGCGCGGTTGCTTTTGCCATCGGCACAGCCGCCGGCGTTATTATGGCGAAAATCATGAATAAATTCAGTGATACGCCGATTAATCCGTTGATCGGCGCTGCGGGTGTATCAGCCGTGCCGATGGCTGCAAGGGTGGCCAATAAAGTCGGCCTGGAAAGCAATCCGCATAACTTCCTGTTAATGCATGCCATGGGACCTAATGTTGCGGGCGTGATCGGT
>PMJA01000163.1 GCA_003158415.1 Methylobacter sp. | reverse complement strand
CATTTTCTTCCCAGGTTTGATACCAGCGTTGTTCTATTGCATGAGGGGCGTATGTTTTTTCCATGGATGGGCGTTATGTTTTTTGTGAAAAGTGAGTTATTTTAGCAGGATTAAGGCTGGGAATCAGGCTAGTGGATTTGAATATTGGTTTTGTAGCCATTGAGCTATGCTTCCCCTTATTTTATTAAGCCTGAAAGTATCAATAGTACCCAATTTGCCTATTAAAATATCGGCATTAACAACAGCCAGTCTACTCGCACGTATTAGGCTCGATTGTTTTAAACCCGTTTGCTGGAAATCAGGCTCTTCCATGTTAATAATTTCATCCAGTTCTGGAATTGCTTGATGAAGCTGACTGGAAATCATGCAGATAAGCCAATCATCAAATTTCCCAGGCAGTTTGCGTAGCATTAGTGCGGGGCGAAGTTTTCCGTCTTTGTGATCCGTTTGAGGAAAACGAAAAAGCACAATCTGACCTTCTAAAATCATCAGTATGATTCTTTCAAATCAGTAACAGAATAATTAGAGTCCTCATTTTCCATGCCTCTCATTGCGGAAGTAATAGAAAAACCATTCCAGCTATCACTTTCTTCTTTTTCAGTTTTTAACTTAAGGTATTCTACAAAATCTAGCACTTCCACTTGTTTTGATTCAGGTAATGAGGCTACTGTAGTTAATATTTTTTCTGATAAATTCATGTTGCCTCCGATTAAACTGGTTGAAAACTGAGTCATAGTTTGATTAGCGTTTGGGATTATAGCATTTGAAATTGTATATACTCCCGCTATGAATATTATCCAAGTAGCGGCTAACCGGAGAGCTGCGAACGCAAAGCAATGGTCGGCAACAAGCTACACGGGGCAGCTATTACGCACTGCCTATCTTATGCGCAGTCACCGTCATGCCCGACTGCTGATAGCGGCGATAACGGTCTCTACCGGCGGTCTTGGCGGTTTCGCTGTTATCCAGTATTTCAAGAATGCGCTCGGTTTGCGGGCTAGTATCGGGATAGTGCGACGACAGGTTGAACACCGTTTTTTGCCGGTTTTCAGGCGCAGGCACAGAACCTATCAGGATGACGTTGTCAATGTCTGGCAACTCGCCGGTATATAGCTGGTGCGGAATAAAACTACCTGCTCTGAAAGTCCAGAGCAGGTCGTCCAAATGTCGGCTTTGTTCGGCATGGTCGGTGAGTACATAGCAGAAATTGCCGCTGCGATAGGCTTTCTCGATCAGTTTGCAGGCGAACAGATCGCGTTCCTGCAACGATGCCGACGGCAGAATGTAAAAGCTGACTTCAGCCATACGCCCGGTTAATGAGATATTGGCTTAATAAGGGTACCGGGCGACCGGTGGCGCCTTTGTTTGAGCCGGTGCGCCATGCCGTACCGGCAATATCCAGATGCGCCCAGTGGAAGTTTTCGGCAAACTGCGACAGAAAGCAGGCGGCCGTAATCGTACCGGCATCTTTACCGCCGACATTAGCTAAATCGGCAAAATTGGATTTAAGTTGTTCCTGATATTCTTCCCACAATGGCAAGCGCCACAGGCTGTCGTTGGCGGTAACACTGGCGGCCAGCAAGTCATTGCATAAGGCGTCATTATTGCCGAGCAAGCCGCTGGGCACACGGCCCAAGGCCACCAGGCAAGCGCCGGTCAAGGTCGCCAGGTCGATAACGACATCGGGATTATAGCGTTCCGCGTAGGTTAAGGTGTCGCACAGCAGCAGGCGGCCTTCGGCGTCGGTGTTTAACACTTCGATGGTTTTGCCGGACATGCTGGTTAATATATCGCCCGGTTTATTGGCGTCGCCATCCGGCATGTTTTCCGATGACGGAATCAAGCCGATAATATTCAGCGGCAACTGCATTTGCGCCGCCGCCAGCATAGTACCCAGCACCGCAGCGCCGCCGCACATATCGTATTTCATCTCATCCATGCCGGGCGCTTGTTTTAAGGAAATGCCGCCGGCATCAAAGGTCAGGCCTTTGCCGATCAATACGATAGGTTTGCTGTTTTTCTCGCCGCCTTGATAGCTCAGCGCGATCAATTTGGCCGGTTGACGACTGCCGCGTGAAACCGAAAGTAATGCACCCATGCCTAACTTTTCCATATCGGCTTCTTCCAGAATGCTGATGTCCAGGCTGAGATATTGTTTGCCCAATTCCAGTGCCTGTTCGGCCAGATAGGTTGGCGTACAGATATTACCGGGCAAGTCGCTTAACAGTTTAGTTAGGTTGATGCCGTCGGCTATCGCCTTGCCCTGGATCAGTCCTGTTTGCGCCAGCTCAAGTTCGGCTACCGGTGAGGTAATGCTGATTTTTTCAATTTTGCTGTCGGTTTCTTTATTCGATTTGCAGGTGGTGAATTGATAGGCCGCGTCGCTAAAGACTTCGATGATTTGCCGGGTTTTCCATGAACGGTCAGCATCGCTAACCTCGCATTCCGCCAGACTACAGACGACCGATTTAATGGGTTTTTTTTTCAGGCTGCTAATCGCAGCCAGCAGCGCTTTGCGGTAATTTTTACCCGATAAAGCCTTGTTTTCGCCCAGACCGACCAACAAAATGCGCTCGATAGCGCTGTCGGGGACGGCATTGATTAATACGGTTTCGCCATTTTTTCCGCTAATATCGCCGCGATTCAGAATCTTGCTAATCAGCCCCTGAGTGCTGTCATTGATTAAGCTTGCCGATGCGCAAAGTTGCCGATCCTGATAAACGCCTACAATAAGACAATCACATTGTACTGTTTCTAATGGCGCAGTTTCTATAGCATAATCCATAACTTAACTCATAATAGTTGCTTAAATGAAAAGCTCATCGTGACCCGGCGGTATGATCGCCGGGTCACGATGAGCAGTTGGTGGGGAATTATACAACCAATAAAACAGCTACAGAGCTTTTTTAGCGAGAATTATACGGTAAGGGCAGGGCGTAGCGCCCTAGTTTGGCGGGGTTTTGACAAAAAAATAGCGGGGCTTTATCGAATTTTCTACGGGATTAGCCCTCAATACGGAGGGATGGGACGTATTCTCGCTAAATCACGTTAAAATATGATGACGCTATTGTGACGATTTGATGACGGCAAATGCGGGTAAAAGCGCTGGCTGACGATACGATATTCAAAGAGACCAAAACGCTGGATAGAAAATAGGCTTGCAGGCTATGTTTACGGGCACAGGCTTTATATTTAAATCAAATGCTTATGATTATGTGCTGCGCCTAAATCCTGGTTTTTAACATTTCTTTAAGCTCTACTTTGTTTTTTAGGTTAAATTAATGTCCTTTTCGACAGCTTAAACAAACAACAGTGACGACTCTATACCCGATTCCTGAAAACCATCCCCAACGTTTTGTACTGCACAACGAAGTCCACGCCCGCGCGCCGTTTATACTCAGTTTGCCGGTCAGAGCCAGTCATCTTGCGTTATTGCTGACCCATGAGGAAAAAGCACAGGAACGTAAGCACTTGATAATGCTGTGCGAACGGTTCGGCGAGGCCCCGCCGGAAAAAGAAGCGGATCACTTCAGCGCCACGTTTGACAGTTTTCAAATACGTTGGGAACAACACGGTGAGTTCAGCACGTACAGCTTTTATGTACACGATACGCCTAAAGATCCTTTTGCCGATTCCGCGCTGAAAAAAGTGCCGGTGGATTGGCTGTCGCAATTAACCGGACAAGTCATTGTTGCCGCTCACGCAGCCATCGTCTCCCCCGCCGATATTGATTATGACGAACATGCCGATCTGGCGTCTTTGTCGATTCACTTTGCAGGCAATCCAGTCATCGGTTCCAAAGTAACCGGCGGCGCTGCTTCGGTGTTTACCGATTTTCGCATACACGTCGATGGTTTCAGCCGTTTTTTTATTATCAATCATGGCTTAAGAACCGAGCAGGCAGGGCGCTTATTGCAGCGGCTGTTTGAAATTGAAGTGTACCGCGTGATGGCCTTGCTGGCGTTTCCTATCGCCCGCAAACTGTACCCGGCCTTAAACAAGTCCGACCGGCAGCTGTACACCATCACCAACGCCATGACTATGCCCGACCATAACGACGCCGAACTGCTGGACGAGTTAACCACGCTGGCCGCCGAGGTTGAAAATTACATCTCCAGCAATCACTTTCGCTTTGCCGCTGCCAGCGCCTATTATCAGCTGGTGGAACAACGCATCAATGATTTGCGCGAAGTACGGATACAAGGCATACAAACCCTGGGCGAGTTCATCAAACGGCGACTGGAACCGGCGGTCAACACCTGTGTATCGTTGTCGCGCCGCTTTAGCTCGCTGTCCGAGCGGGTCAGTAACGCCAGCCAGTTGTTGCGCACACGCGTCGACATCATCATTGAGCGGCAAAACCAGGGCTTGTTGACGTCTATGGCTTTGCGGGCAAAAATGCAGCTGCGCATGCAACAAATGGTTGAAGGCATCTCAATGGTCGCCATCACCTATTATGCGGCCAGTTTGATCGGCAAAATAGCCGAAGCGTTGCATGTGATCGGCTGGAAGGTCAAGCCGGAAATCGTTGAAGGCATTTCCATACCTTTTATTTTGATCATTATCGCCATCAGCTCGAAACGGATACATAAAATCATTGCCAATACCACCGAATAACGGTGCTTTTTGCTGCGTAAGGGCGCGCCGCGTAGCCCTATTGGGCATAGGTATCTACACAAGTACCAGCTCCTTCTCCTTTGAGGGAGAAGGTTGGGATGAGGGGGATATACTATTGGATTTTTAACTTAATGAAACCAGGCGGCAAAACGCGCTTTAGTCTCGGCTTTAAAGTGCTGACCCCAGCGATAGACCTGCGTTTCAACGACTTTTTGATGCGCCCATTGCAGCCAAGCCATGATAGTGGTGTAAACAACGCGCAGGAAGTTAAAAGTCAGCAGCTGAGGCTTGGTTAACGCAAACACCCGTGCAATCAGCACGGTGCCCAGCAATTTCGCCAACAGTTCCACGCCTATGCCTTCCAGTATCAAACCGTGCGCCAGCAATCCGATCGCTACCAGATTGATCGGTAGGACTATCAGGATAGGAATGCTGAACGCCACCAGCGCCATCGTCGGCGAGGTCTGAGTCAGCCATAGTTCGACGCGCTCCAGCCGTAACCATTGGATTAGCGAATGCCCCAATGTCGTCAATATATCCCATAGCCATTCCTCAATAATCAGGATGATGGCCAATAGCGAAAGCAGGATTTTTTTCATGATGGGTTCCATGGTAAGTCTACGAAAACGCTATTGTATGCCCAATTGCCGATAATGATGTCGCCTTTATATATCGTTCCCACGGTCTCCGTCACTGCCATTAAGTTAAGCCGTTCGCTGAGCGTAGTCGAAGCNNCTTGGCTATGATTTTACATCAAGAGCCTTACGAAGCCGGTTTGGATTTTCATTCGAACCGCGAACGCAATTTCTTCTTGGCTAGTTGCCAATCCACAACTTCGATACTTTCAGCCAGATATTTTTCTTCGGTCTCTTTGAGTTCGGTTTCATGCCAAGCCAGATTAGGAAGGTTGCTTTCGTCATCCGCCAAATCGCCCCAAAGCGCCTCGATAATCTTAAGCTTTTCTACGGCGGGCAAGTTATGAAGTTTGCTTATGCTCATGATGAGGAAATACCCGTTACGCTGACTGATGAAGTTGTAATGTCGGACAACGATAAAGCCGTTGCCTGACTTATCAGACTTACTCTGATTCTTTAGCTTCCGAAAGCTGTATAAGCTTAGATAATGCCTCGCCAACAGTTGGATCTTGCAACATATCGGCTAATGTTCTTTCTAAAGCAGATTTATCTTCACAATAAAGTTCTTTATTGCTAAAACTGATTTTGCAGGGATAGCCATTCGGATCTAGATTCCATCTAGCAAGCTCTTTTGCGTCAGCCGATTTAATTAAAGGATTGAATGCATATATCGCTTGATTTTTTTTAGACTGTTCCGCATAAATTAGTCGAAGTAAAGATGGCGTTCTTAGTTCAATATTTACTTTTCCATCAGTTGCCTTTGCAAGCTGTTTGTTTAATTCCTCAAACACTGAATTTATTTCGCGTTTATTTTTATCGGCTATGCCAGCCGCATTTAACCCTGCTTCAAAAGCTGTAATAAAGTCTACCATTTATCAATTCCTCTCAAATGTGGTCATGATGGGAAGATGGTCTAAAGTTGACTTGGAATCTTTTACCCATTTTAAATATTCAGGAATGCTTATGATTCCAGTTAGATCTTCATTTAAAGTCCATCCTATCCCACTTAAAAAAGCAGATGACACAATAATTTGATCAAAAGTGTGCCATTTTGTAATTGATCCGCTTTTATAATAATATGTTCCGGCATAATCTAAGGCTTGCGGGTTCGGATAACTTAAATGTTTCCAAAACGGATTATAAAGCAAGTTCTTTTTCTTGATAACCAATGCTTTATCTCTAGTCGCCATAAGCTGCTTACTTAATGAAGCATTAAAAGGTTCATCATTATAATCCCCCAGCAAAACAATATAGGGGGTCGATTCAGAGCCCATGCGAATCTCATCTACGGCATCATGTAATCGAAGCCCTAATGTATCCCGGTCTGGATGATTTTCATGGCAATAAAGTCGACTTTGCCAATGTGACACAAACAGATACATAAAAGTATCATCCGCTATTTGCAGCATCACTTTTTGGGCGACTTTCATGACTCTATCGCCTTTCCCAGTGTCTATTTCTATAGGTTGGTAAATTTGTATTTTATCTGCACGATAAATAAAGCAAGTATCAAACCTAACTCGCCCAGCTTTGGAAACGCCGCTTTCAATGCTGTAATCATCTAATTCATTTAGGTTTTGTAACATGGCAACATCGTCTTCTGATATTTCACCTAAAGCCAGAAAATCAATTTCAAACTCAAACAATAACCAAAAAATCACATCAATGGCTATTTGCTTTTGGTCATCACTGGCGCGACTTTTTGCCTGTGGCGAAAGACTGGTATTCCACCAAGCAAAAGATAGCTTTTTAAATGTATCGTTCAACTATCAAATCTCATTATAAAACTCAGCACATGATACGGAATAGCCTACTATATGAAAAGCTATAAAACTGCCTGTAAGGCGGGCTAGAAAAGCGTAACCGGACACGATATAACGACTTCAATACAATCTAAAAAATCAAAACAACGCATNNACCGTCTTGCAAATTATAGTCGTCTTCAAATACTTCCTGCCATGATAATGCGGTTACGGTGGATAGCTTACCCATTTCCGCTTGTGCATCACGCTGGGCAATAACAAAAACCTTATTCCATAGTTCGGCAATGACGTTGTTGCCTAAGCTGGGGGTTTCTTCTTGAATATCGGCAATTTCTTCGCGGGCATCTTTGATACTGGCAATCCAACTTAAAGAACGCCTTTCCGGTTGTGATTGCCATTTGATGATGTGCAACATGAGTCTAACCAATTGGCTTTTTAGGGCGCGTTTTTCTGAGCGGGACAAGGCTAGTATTAACTCCTCTATGCCGATACCGGCTTCGGATAAATTACCGACAGCGATTTCATTTTTTACGGCCATCGCGGTTTTATAGTGTGATGTGCTTGAGAGTTCCTGCCAATTCATTGTCTGTTCCATACGTTCAAAGAGATGATAAAAAATGACCAGCATGTAGAGCGCAATAAGTGTTAGCTCTTTTGTGCCACAAGTTTCGGCATTATTATGGCGCAATACTTATACGGTTGCACCTATAACTCTTCGGCATCAATCCAACAAAAAATTACCCTGTTGATTATTTTCCAGCCCCGCTTCCGTCGTTTCGTCTTTTAAATTAACCCCCGACAGCCGCAACCTTTCCGACGCCTCGATTAAAAACAGCAGTTTCTTTAACGCCTGCTCATAACTCAAGCCGTTATGATGGATATTGGAAATGCAATTGCGGTCGGCGTCGGTGCTGATGCCTGATTTGGCCTGATAGGTGTAGTAAATGCCCATACTGTCCGGCGAGCTTAATCCGGGGCGCTCGCCGATCAAGACGATGCACAAGCGGGCTTTATAGTGTTCCGCGATAACGTCGCCGACGGCGACCCGCCCGTGTTGTACGAGACATACCGGTGGCAGTTGATAGCCGTTTGCTTGCAGTTGCGGCAACAATAAATCCAAAAACGCTACGGCGTGGTGTGCTATGGCTTTAGACGATAAGCCGTCGGCGACTACGACCACCGCATCGGCTGGGCCGGGCTGCAAACACTCCAGCGCCGATGCGCTTAACAAACGGCCCAGATCGGGGCGCTGCAAATACAGGGATCGGTTTTCCGCCTGGGTTTGCAAGGTCTGCGTGGGACAGCCCCGCGCATTCAAGCGCAGGGCAATACCTGCAAAATCCAGCGGAATATGCACGGCATCGCGGGCCTGGGCGTGCGCTAACTGGAACTCCAGGCAGGCGCGGGTCGGCAGGCTCATACCCGCACGGCCTAAGGCGATACGCGCGGTGGTAAATTGGCTCAGGCTGCGCCAGGGGTCTAGGGTAAATGCCTGTTCATCATTGTTGCTCATAGTCTTAGCCGCTTAAGTTGCGTAACGATGCTTTAAATAAGGCCGGAATTTCTGGATGTTGCAGCAAGCGGTTGTCGGTGTTAAAGATTTGGTGTTGTTGCAACCAGCGCTCAAATTCCGGCGCGGGCCGCAATCCCAGCACCTGACGCACATACAGCGCGTCATGAAACGAGGTCGATTGATAATTGAGCATGACGTCATCGGCCCCCGGCACGCCCATGATGAACGTCCCTCCGGCTACGGCAAAAGCCGTCAGCAACATATCCATATCGTCCTGATCGGCTTCGGCGTGGTTGGTGTAGCAGACATCGCAGCCCATCGGCAGGCCGAGC
>PMJA01000309.1 GCA_003158415.1 Methylobacter sp. | reverse complement strand
CCAATATGATGAATGCCGTAACTTCAAAAGATGCGCGGACAAATGGGATTATCCGCTTTGAAATCCCAGCCCTGCTTTGTGAGGTTATCCGCGCCCCTTGTCGCTTTTCACGGCTTCGACTGCATTTTATGATTGGGCTTTCTGGTAAGTATGCCGTCACGCTTTACATGCTTCTTGAATCAGTAGCCAACAAACAAACGCCCGTTTTAGATGTGAAACTTGACCAGCTTCGGCAATGGTTAAAAGTGCCAGAAGGTAAACTCGTCGATTGGTACGATCTAAAACGCTTTGCAGTTGAACCAGCTATAAAACAAATCAAAGAAAACCCAGAAGCGGCGGGGTTTACTGTCGATATGGAAGCAATCAAGGAAGGTCGTGCCGTTGATAGGGTGCGCTTTACTTTGACAAAAACAGCGGGGCGGTTGGCAGACGAAAAGACACTAAAACAGGCTGAGAAGATCACGCCACAAAAAACAGTTGAGCAAGTGACGGCTGATAATTCTAGCGGGTTACAACTCCCTTCAACTGCCTTTGAATCGGCAAAAAAGGTTGCGCCTGGTCTTGATGTGTATTTTCTTGAATCCGAGTGGCGCTGCTGGATGGCGAACAAGCCACGCCCAAAAAATCCAGCGGGTTCTTTTGTCGGCTTTTGTCGCGCAAGGTATAAACAGGAAAAAGGAAAAGGCGGCAGTTTATAAGGGTTTCATTTTATCCAGAACCACCACACGGCGGCTATCGCCACCAGTGCCAAAGCACCCCACAAGATAGGGCGCACCATTGGCGGGGCTGCTAGCGGCTTTTGGCTTGTTTCTTGGGGCTGGTGTGTGATTAGCAGGGTAAGCCGCCGCAGATCGGCGGCGGCTTGCTCTCTGGCTTCTGCCTCTCGCTGTCTTGCTGCCTCGGTAATATCTAGGCGGCTGCGTAAGTCCACAATAGTTGTTTGCAACTGTTCACGCTCTCTCTGCCGTTCTTCGTGCATTACCTCAAGTTCACGCTTTAATATACTGTTATCGTTTACTGTTTCTTGGGTTTCTATTCGTTCATCGTCAACACTTTCTGGTGTTGCCGTTGCCACTGGTGGAAACACGCGGTGTAATTCGGTGGGGTCGATTTGAAAAGAACCATTTTCTTGCTTTTGTGCTGAGATCTTGCCGCTTGAAATGGCTTTAGAAAGCCAAGACTTTGAAAGCCCTGTTGCTTTTGCTGCCTGTCCTAATGTGTACATGGTGGGGTTTCCATTCGTTCAGTGATAACAAATGGAAACTGTAAACGGAAACGCTACTATGTCAAGGTTTTAGGCTTTTTCATTGGTTTCCATTCTTTTGTTTGAGTGTTTTGAAACAAACATTTTAAACTTGCAAGCCATTGATTTTAAATGCTTATATTTTTGTTTCAAAACTTACCATTTGTGCGACAGTCGGCAAAAAATAGTCACGGCAATCCGGTTATATTATTTTGTCCAGTCACAAAACAACAAAAATTATTCAGCTTCTGGATAACATGTAAAATCGTGTGTTATGCAAGTCTGTATAATGGACTTATTAAGCTACAAAAAAGGGGATATACCGCATGGAAAACATTATTTTCACTATCATTGGTGGATTCCTGATTTTTGTATCAGGACAATTTGTCTTGAAGCTGGTAATTGAACCAGTCCAAGAATTGAAAAAATCACTAAGCTTCGTTAGCTATCTATTGCTTTTGCACCAAGCGAAATTAAGGGGCGCAACATCTAATAAAGAAATTGCCGACGAGATAAAATCAAAATCGGCAGACATTCTATCAAAGTCCAGCCTAATAATTGGAGACGGGCGACTATTTCTGAAAATATTTGGGTTACCTTCAAAGTCGAACATTCTCTTAGCATCTAAAGAATTAATTTCCATTTCTTACGGAATGTTAGAGGAAAGCAAAGCTATCCAAGATAGCCCTAATTATAATGCAAAGAAAATAGACTTTCCAAAACAGAACACGAAAGCAATCAGCGAAGTCGCCAAGTTGTTAGGCATACGAACATCTTATGAATGAATAGGGGAATAACGACGGTTTCTGCGTCTATTGAAAAACGTTGTTTGTCGCCTATTTTCCTGCGTATTTAATTTTGAGAAAAAAATGAAAAAAATAGCTTTAACAATTGCTACCCTGCTATTACAACTTGCCTTTGAAACTTCGACACAAGCTGAAATTCAAACCGAAAATACCGCAACATCCAACACAATTAAATCCTATTTAGCTGACAATTTTGGTATACCCGAATTAAAGGCATCTTGGTACGACAATATTACAGGCGTAACCGTTATTGGTGACACTGTTTCCGTTAAAACCAATCTTACTTCCTATAACGAGAAATCCAGCCATATTTGTGCTGGAGTTTCATTTTTCGTGTTCTCAAACAAAAATAATTCACTTGGACTTCATACGATTAAAGTTTATTCACAAAGTGGCGGACTACTAATTAACCGTAGTGGAATCAGTGAAAAATGTTGACATTAACCCGTAAGGAGAATTCGCCAATAACGCGTAAGACGGAATCCGTAGGGGGTGATAGCGTATTGCGCCATATGTTAATACCTATGCCTAACTCAACGCTCCAGCGGAGGGTCGCTTATGCTATGCCCGCTGAGCTTTACGTTATGATTTGCTAACATTAGGCGATAACTCAAAATCAATGAAGCCTACCCCCATTATTTTCATTGATTTTTATATTGATTAACCCTTTTAAACACAATTCGTGACTAATATCGACTAACATCTCACCGCTCACAATCCAGATGCTACCCATCCTAACCAATATAACTTGTTGCTTTTCTGTATAACCTCCAAATGAATTCCTGGTATTCACGGTCAAACATGCACCTGTATTTGTAGCTTGGCTTAATTCACCAAACGTTACAGAATCTGGGTCTTTTAGTATCTTAAGCACAGCTTTTTTGGCATAAGACTCTGTTAATACAAAATTCGTTTCACCTTTGAGTGCCGACTGCATTTCCACATCAGGATTACCGAAAAAACGCAACACATCATTATCGTTTATTAAAAGTGCCCAAGCATGTGCTCCGCCAGATTCGAAAAATACAAAGATAACATTTCCTGAGCAATAGTGCGGTTTACAAACGGTGTAAAGCTCATAAATTTTGCCTCCAATCATACGTGTTTCGGAACCACCTGAGACACCATTTTGAGTCTGTAAATATTCCTTGACCCAAGGTTCTAGGTTATGCTGTTTTTTAAATAACGCATTGAATGTTGTGTCATAGATTAAATTTCCTGTAGGTCCAAATGTCTCTACTGTCCACGCTTTAAGTGGCACAAAAATAAAAAAAGCCATAAACATAAAACGGAGAATCAGAAGCTTCATAATCTATCGTCTTGAATAAAAGTTGGTTTCCGCACAATACAGGATAAATATTAATTTGTAACGAAATGACTAATGATTACTCCATGCGTCTAACGTAGAAGTGATCCTTACGGTCAACCGTTTTTTCCAATTGCTTACTTAACGCCTTTCAAAATGTAAAAACGGTGGTCTTCATCCGCTCCGTAGGCCGACTTGGTTTCAACTTCCACGCAGGGACGCTTATTTTCTCCGCATGTAGATAGCTTGATATGTCCCTTTAGCTTATCAAGGCTTGCTATGTTTTCTTGCAGGGTCACCCTTTCTGCTTTCAGGCTCTCCAGCTCTGAGCGTTCCCACCAAACGGCGGCATAGACCGTCATTAGAAGCGCAAAAAAAGCGCTTGCCGCTGAAACACTGGCAAGCATTAACCAACGCTTGCCAAAGGCGGCAACAGCGCGGTTTAGCTTCGCTTCGGCTTGGTTGGCGGCTTCCACAACACCGCTCAGGCTTTGTAGAACAGGGTCTACGGACGCTTTAACGGCGGCCTGGGCGCCTTGTGCAACGTCGCCCATACTTCTGGCCAGTGCAGTCACAATTGCCGTTTGTACGGATTTTTGCAGGTCTGGCGCTACCCCATTAAGGCTGGCGGTTTGTTTCTTCAGCTCTTCGACGGCTTCAGCAATCGCTTTTTGTTGCTGTTCGGTCATACTCAAAAGCACGCCTAACATGTCCTGCTTGTCCATTTATCTTCTCCTTTCTGGTTTTGATTCTTTATCGACAGGGGATAATTCATTTTCCTGTCGCTCTTGGGCTTTGCGCGCTTGCTCGGCTTTGAATGTCTCCATAGCTTGGGCGGCTATGGCTCTGGCTGCTTGCTCTTGCTTAAATGTCTTCATGGCTTGAGCGGCTAAAGCGCGGGCGGCTTCTTGCTGGTCTGTCCTTTCTGTCTTGGCTTTTTCCAGGTCGCCTGACAGGTCGATAATAGACACTTCGCGCCGCGCTCGTTCCAACTCGCCTTCGGCGGATCGGCGCTCCAGTAAGGCGCTTATGTCATGCGTGTTAAGTCGGCTAACGCCGATAGCGCCCAAGTGTTTTTCGGGTTCACGGTCTATACCTTGATCTTTTAAACTGCGATGGTCTACACGGTCGTTATGCCCGTATTTTTCGAGGTGGGTATTCTGCAAAGTTGCCCAACGCTCCCGCAAGCTTAAAAGCTCGGCTTTTAGTTCGTTTTTACTCTTGCCGCCGCTAAACTTTTTAGCGCCGCCTTTTTCTGGATTCTTGGCGTTATACCGCTTGAAATAGTGCTCGGGGTCGCGTTCTATGCCGTCCCTTATTCGTTCAGAATACATAATGTGCGCGTGGGGCTGGTCGTCCTTTTCAAGGGCGGCTTTTGGCGTGTGGATGGCGAATTGATAGGCGTGTTTGTCGCCTAGCTCCTGCTCGATAAATTCCTGCACCAGTTCCAGCCGTTGGCTGGGTGTGAATTCACGGGGTAAGGCAACTTCTATTTCCCGATAAACGGAACCGTTTACGCGTTCATGTTCATCGGCGGCTGTCCAGAAGTGGGCGGCATTATGTGCCGCCCACTCTGGCATGTTTCCGCTGGCGGTGGCTTCCAGGTCTTCGTAGCGGTCGCGGTCGCTATATTTACCCTCGCGGGCAATATAAGCGGCGTGTGCGGCGGCTTTGCCTTTGTTGCCTATCTTTGCGGTTAGGTGATATGAAGCCATGCGAATATTATGCTTTTTCCTTTACCCTCGGAGAGCGCACCCTTTCTCTATGGATACTCCAAGCGTAGCGATGGGGTATCCATAGAGAAAGGTATAAGTGCGCCTTACATCATTCTGCTGTAAGGATAACACGGTGCGAAACCGTGCGCAATCTGCTAGAATTTAGCTTTATAAATCAACAGACAGTGAACAATGTGGCACTATGAATAATGATGCATGGCTGAAAGATCGAGTGGCTTATTTTAAAGGCTTAAAGTCACGAAACGAACAACAAGAATTGCTGGTGTTGCTGGCTGAAAAGCCAAACAGAACCGCTCAGGATGATAAGAAATTTAACGCCATAATAAGAGCTGAAAAAGCCAGTCAGCGAGCAACCAAAGCGCGACAGGATGCCGCCAAGTTAATTAATGAAGAGAATAGAGTCGCAGCAAAAGCAGAACGCGCCGCCCGTACTCATGAGCTTTGTAATTCTGCGGGTCTACTTATCTTAGCGGGGCTGGTGGATACAAAAACAGGCAAACCAGCCATCGATAAAGGCGAATTACTGGGGGCGCTATTGGGTCTTGCTAAAGTTCCAGCGGAAGACCCAAGGCGGTTAGAATGGAAACGAGCCGGTGACGCTCTACTTGCCAAAGTTTAAAACAAATTGGCGTGTGCCGCTCATGGCTTGGGGTCGTCTAAATTTTCCGCGCGGTTTCGCTGTGTAGTTTTTTTGTTGGGCGTTTGGACTTCCACAGCGGCGGCGTTTAACTGTCCGCGCAATTCGGCAGCTTCCGCGCTGGATTGGTTCGCTTCCTTCTCGGCTTTGTCGGCTCTCGCTTCGGCTTTGGTTGCCCTGTCCGTCATAGCTTCAAATTTTGCGGCCAGTTCGGCAACGGTTGAGCCTGATTGATTGGCTTCTTTTTCGGCTTTATCTGCGCGGGTTTCTGCTTTGGTGGCTCGTTCCGTCATGGCCTCAAGTTTTGCGCTTAAAACGGCGGCTTGCTGTTCGGCGGTCTGCCGTGCTTGTTGGCTGGTTTCCAGCGCTACGCGTAGCTGTGCGGTTTCTTGGCTCAGTTCGTTTTGCTTTTCGGCTTGGGCTTCGATCTTGAGCCGTGCGGTTGCAAGTTCAATTCGGGCGGCTTCAGCGGCGTGTTGTTCGCGCTCGATGCGTTGCGCCTGGTCGATAATATCGGCGGCTTGCTGAGTGGCTTTGCCGGTGAGAGTGTCGCGGTCACGGGTCAGGCTGGTCACTTGTTCGGTGAGGCTATCGCGTTCAGCTTCGAGGGCTTCACCCGTCGCGGCCAGTTCTGCCGCTTCGGCTTGGGTTTGTATCAATCGCCCTTCAATTTCCGCCCGTGCTTGGGCGGCGGCGCGGGATATTTCAGCGGCGATTTGTGCGGCAAGGCTGGCGGGTAGTTCGGGGGCGGTTGCCGTGGCTTGGGGTCTAGCGTCTCGCCATTGTGTTAAATGCCTGTGTATGGTGTTTGGGCTGCCCGTGCCTAGGCGGTCGCGGATTTGTCGAATGGTGGCTTGTTGCCCTTCGCCTGTGAGTTCGTCGGCAGTTTTTGCCACTTGGTCGTAACTTATGCCTTCTCTTGCCATTGCTGCACCTGCTTAGAAATTTAGAATAACGTATTGTATAATAACATATCGTATTTGTTATGATATGTTATTAATTGTTATGTTACGGCATAACATAACAACACGTTTTTGTGTTCGTGGTCAAGGCGGGGCTATGCTGTCATTCCAATCCTTGCCCCTGATGGGTCGGGCGCGTACCGCATCGGGTCGGTGTGACTGTATCAACGCGGCGAACACTTCCCCTTGCGGGTCGTTGTCCGTGGCGGTCACGATCTCGGCGGCGGGGTATTTGGTCAATACATGGCGCAACAGTTCGCCCTGTTCGGGGGATAATCCGCCGCCAAAGGACAACACAAGGGCGGGGGTCGGGTCGTGTTGGTAAAAGCTCATGCCGTCTATGGCACTTTCAGCCACTACCAGACGATTTATTTCTTTTTCTGGCTGTATCCCTACCCTACAGGCAAAAAACGCTTTGTTGCCCCCTCTAGCGAAGCCTGAGAAGCCTTTATTTTTGATTTCCCACCCTGACAAGCCGAAAAGGTCATCATGTCGAAAAAGGGTATTGCCGCGCTCGTCCGTCCGTATCCGTTCAGAAAAGCCGACAATTGTAGCGGGTTCTAAACCTCGGCTTTCGAGATAAGCGGGGCGGCAAGCCTCGCATTTGTGCCATGAAACCAGCAACGCGGCGCGGTCTGTCGTGATTATGCGCGGTTTTGGAATTTGTGAAGGGTGGGCAGTAGGGAAGGAAGCAGGACTGTAGCGGCGTAGGGTTTGCCGTGCATGTCCTAGGTTGCCGCCTTGCCGATGAATGACAAAATCAATCACACTGCCGCTGGCGTTCGTTTTTACACTGAAAAAAACGCCGTGATTATCTTCACCCGTGGCAATGATGATTTTGTCACCGTCCTCATGCCGCATGACAAGGCTTGCTTTGCTACTTTCTCTGCGGTCGAGTGTGTAACCGTAGGAAGCCGCTAATTCACCAAGGTTTAAGGCTTTGAACCGTTCTAGTTCACCATCTTTGGACATATTCTTTTCCCTACTGCCCTTCTCTGTTTTCTCGTGAATGCCAGATTTTTACAATATGTATTTCTTCGGTTTTTACAAGGTATTCAACCCAATACCCAGCCTTTCCAAAGGGGATAAAACGTTCTCTCAATTCTGGATTTTCAATTTCTGCTATCGGATGACCTAAAAAGGGCTGATGGGGGATTTTATGTAGTGCTTCCCTGATGCGTTTTGCTGCACGGCTGGCGGCTGCGGGATTGTGTACATGGATAAATTCGCGAAGGCGCACCAAATCGGCTACAGCTTCGGGGAATATTTTTAGTTTGCGGAGATTGGACACTTAGCCTCATTTTCGCTTCCCCATGTGGCAAGCCATGCGTCAACGGTTTCAAAAGGAATTGATTTCCCTGTTTTTTCAAAACGGGCAATACGTTCCATCGTGTCTTTTTTCCTGCTTTCTGCTTCCTCTTCTCGGTCAAGAAATTGTTTTATCGCTTCTTTCATCAACCAATGGGGGGCACGTTGACGGGATTCACCCAATGTTTTTAAGCGATCGTATGTGGCATCATCCATTTTTACGGCTTTGCTTGGCATGTTACACCTCAATAGGTATTAATTAGTATTACTTATTAATACCCTAGCCTTGATTAGAAATCAAGAGAAAACAAAAGAACATATTTTTTACTCGGTCATAAACAGCGTAGCTGGTTGCCTTGCGCGGCGCACTTAAAGCCGTGCAGATGGGCAACGCGTACAGGTCGCCTTTTGGCGACTCAGAATTTCTTTTTTGGGGGTTATCCACAGGCTTTTCTCTTGTGTTCTTAAATGTTCTATATGTTCTTGTGTTCTGCGCGCGCGTTCCTATATATGCACGAAGTCTAAAACCGAGAAATTGAACTGGAAAACCGAGAAATTGAACTGGAAAACCGAGAAAAAAATAAATTGACTTCTCGGTTTATATCTGAAAAATTACCTACATAAACCGAGCTTAAAAAATAATCTTAATTCGGCTTTAAAACCGAGAAATTAAACTGAAAGAACCACCATGCCAAAGACGCCAAAAACAGTCCTAAAACAAATGCCTATTCCTTTTGAGGTTCATGCTACTGGTAATCCGTGGCAACCAGACGAGGCAAAACCCGCAACCGTTCCCATGCCAAATGATGTAATAATTACAAAGGTTGAAGGGGCTTATACCGAGCGTGACCGAAAATTATGGGCTTTTCTTGTGGCGGCGGTTTGGGATGATCTTGAAACCGTTCGTATCCATGAAATGAGGGCGGCAAAAATCAACGCCGTATTTCAGCAACTCGGCGGCACAACAACATCAAGTTGGATTTGGGAAAGTGCAAAACGCCTTTCTAAAACAACCGTTGAATGGGAGTTGGGCGAAGATGGAAAAAGGTTGCAAGGCATATCCAATATGATGAATGCCGTAACTT
>PMJA01000014.1 GCA_003158415.1 Methylobacter sp. | reverse complement strand
CGCCCCCAGCCTTCATAAAGCTTCCAGTCTTCAAAAAAAACCTCGATACCCCATTGCAAATACATCTATAAAAGACTTCTTGACAAATGATGAGGTTCTTCCAATAATTCAAAGAAGCGCACTCATGTCACTGGTCCAATGGAGCCAAGCACATGGTCAAGAACTCAAGCGAACCGAATTCGATTGCCAGCCCCTGGCGCAGCCTTCCTTTCCCCCAAAAAAATCACCTGATCAATCTATTGGCCGAGTTAATGCAGCGCCAACTGGCGACGACAATTCAATTGAAGGGGGACAGCAATGAACACACTCTTACCCAATCTAAAGAAAAATCAATTGGATATAAGCGGGAAGATCAAATCTCACCACCTCAATCGAAAAGCAGTAATATATATCCGCCAATCTACCCTGCAACAAGTTCAACGTCATCAAGAATCGACTCGGCTGCAATACGGCCTAGTTGACCGAGCCATCATTCTAGGTTGGTCTAGAAACGATATTGACGTTATTGATGACGACCTGGGTTGCTCTGGTGCATCGACAGAGGGTCGGCCTGGTTTTCAGCGCTTGGTTGCAGAAGTTGGCTTGGATCATGTCGGCATGGTTTTAGGCTTGGAGATGTCGCGCTTATCCAGATCTTCACGAGATTGGTACCAACTACTGGAAGTATGCGCCATTTTCGGCACCCTCATCGGTGACTTGGACGGCATTTATGACCCAAGCCTTTACAATGACAGATTGTTATTAGGACTGAAGGGTACCATGTCTGAAGCAGAATTACACATACTCAAACAGAGAATGCTTGAAGGCAAACGGGCTAAAGCCCGTCGTGGCGAATTGGGGATGCGGGTTCCTATGGGGTATATTCGGCAACTCTCAGGTGAGGTTGTTAAAGATCCTGACGAACAAGCACAAAGTGTTATTGAGAGAGTCTTTGAGCTGTTTGAAAGAAAGCGAACTATCAATGGTGTTTTGACCGAACTGGTCGCTCAACAGATCCAGATGCCCTATCGCGTGGCTACTGGGCTGAATAAAGGCGACCTGGTATGGCATCGCCCCAATAGGGTGACCCTCAGCAATCTTTTGCATAATCCTGCTTATACAGGGGCTTATGTTTATGGACGCCGCCCAACCGATCCTCGTAAAAAAATCCCTGGCAGGCCATCGACAGGACGAACGATTGCATCAATGGATAATTGGGATGTTTTAATCAAAGATCGATTTCCGGCTTATATCAGTTGGTCTCGTTATGAACACAACCTTCGTCAATTACAATCGAACACTGCACAGTCGATGGGGGCAGCCCGAAATGGCCCTTCATTGCTTTCTGGGCTGATCATTTGTGGCCGCTGTGGTTTACGGATGGCACCTTGTTACAGCGACAATGGTAAAGGCTTACGTTATGCCTGCTCTCGAATGATGAGTAATTACGGCGAAGACTATTGCCAATCGTTATCGGGTAGCGTATTGGATCGGCATGTTACAGCATTAATATTCAAGGCATTGCAACCGGCGGCGCTAGAAATCAGTCTGGCGGTGACTGAAGATCTTGCCGCAGAACGTCAAAAACAACAGAACCAGTGGCAACAGCGTCTGGAGCGTGCAAAAATCGATACTGGGCGAGCCAAACGTCAATACAATGCGGTTGAACCTGAAAACCGGCTGGTCGCTAGGACGCTTGAGCGGAACTGGGAGGAGGCCTTGGTCGCTGAGGCTCAACTTAACAGTGAATATGAGGTAATTATTCAGACCCCTGCGCCAAAAAACTCACAAAGTTGCTTAAAAAGTTGTACATTAATCCCAATGAAATTGAGCGACCACGACCTGCTGCAACTAACTGAAGAAGAATTACTGGAATTGCCGGAGGAAGTTCTGCGTCGATTATCCATCAAACTGCTCTACGACTTAAAAGAAGCGAGGGAGCGATTGAGGCAGACATCGCGGAATAGTTCACGACCTCCGAGTAGTGACCTACCCTGGGATAAGACTGGCAGCAACGATGAAGACACATACCAGCAACAAGAGCAAGACGAATTCGCTGGCGTAGATGATCAATCCCCAAACACCGAAGAAGCATCGAAAATCGAATCCGAGGAAAAAACCCAGGATGAGGCAAACGAGCTACAGCAAATTCAGAAGCAGAAAGAGCAGGCAGGCGATAAACGGAAAGCGGGCAAACAACCTGGGGCATCCGGCTATGGGCGTGAACAAAAGATAGCGATAACCGCAGAAGCGCATCATTATCCAACAGCGTGTGTACGCTGCGACGGTGAATTGAAGCCAGATGCCGCGAAAGCCTATACGGCCTTTGAAACCGTTGATTTGGAGTGGGCTGATCTGACCAATCCAGGTATTCGTTTAACCAATACCAAGCACACTTATTATGAAACGGCCTGTGCCTGTGGGCATTGCACACAAGAGACTCCGCATCGGCAGATATCACACTACTTAACGCCGAATATCTTTTTGTCGGAATGGCGTCTTATCGGCCCGGGGCTTGCGGCGCTGATTGTTTGTTTGACTTATCGGATGCGCCTGTCGCGGGCGCGAACCCAGGAATTCCTGAGTGATTGGCTGGGCTTGGCGATCAGTGTTGGCACCATCCACGCTACCTTGCATGAAAGCGGTGCGGCGGTATTGCCCGTTGAAGATGAATTGGTGGAAGCGGTACAAAACAGTGGTCTGCTGCACGTAGATGAAACATCCTGGCGGGAACTAAACACGCTGCTTTGGTTATGGGTGTTCTGCGGCCAAGGCGTGGTCGTTTACTGGATCGCTGGCCGAGGTTCAGAATTACTGATCAACGTGTTCGGCAGCGCTTTTCAAGGCTGGCTTATGAGTGACGGTTGGCAGGTTTACCGTTATTANNTGATTAAGGCGGTCTATACGGCTCGGCAAAGACCGCCAGATCAAGCGCTACCCATTACTTATCAAGGCGCTTTGTCAGATTACCGGTGTGCCTGTGAAGCAATGAGTGTGTCAGCGACGCATACCAAGGCACGCGCATTGGCCAGAGAAATGCTCAACGACTGGGA
>PMJA01000066.1 GCA_003158415.1 Methylobacter sp. | reverse complement strand
AACGTAGTCAAGTGCAGTTTCGCCCAAACGACCGGCAACTGCGTCAGGAATTGGATTTGTCTTGGGTTTGTGATGCACGCCTCCCTGATTTAGTCCAGCCAACGAGGCTGCCGACTCGTGTGGCCAAGGATGTATCTGAATGGCATCGTTGAGCTTATCGCGCTGATGGAAAATGTCTTCGACGACGCAAAGGCGACTATTGACCTTCTTTTCCGCCGCATTGCCGCCGTCCCTTTTGAGTTTTGCCATTGGCACATAATCGAGCGCATGACCGGCAATGCCGGCGAAGCGATGCCGTCCCGTTGATACCATCCAGCGCAGCAGTGGCACCAGGTCTTTCACTTTCCAAACCAAGGTCACCATCGTTGACCGCTGGCGTCCCTCGACAGGCTGAGAAAACAGCGACCAGATGAATGTCTTGGCCGAATCCAGTAGTGTGGCATGCTCAGGATCAGTGAGACGGCGACCGTCCGGCAGTTGGATGCGCCAGTCGATCCGCTTGTGAGATGGCTGAAGATTTTCCTGAGGGATGTAGGGATAGAAGTCCCAGATATCGTCGCCGAAGCGGCTCACCACCCACTGCGTGCCATCAGGCTGAATCATGATTGACACTGGCAAATCGGCCTTTGCCGAGGGCTCGATGTTTTTGATCGGTCGAAGGTCAAGCAGGTGCAGGCTCATAGCAACGACCCTCTCCAGGTCGGGTGTGGAATTTGCTGGGCCTTGATTCGTGCCGCTGTCACCTTGCTCAAAGGAAACTGCGAAGCAATGTCAGTGTCGATGCGGTGGATGATGGGGCCGTAAGTCTTCAGCCAATAGGCTGGATTGATCTTGTCCCGCTCCGCAAGGAGTCGATAGTAGAAGCTGAATAGACGCCACAGGTCGTCCTCGAACACGCACATGCTCGGGCACTTGAAGCAGGCAAAGAATTTTTTGCAGACGGACTCGTTTTCCCGGAATGGATTGCGGCATCGGGCGATGCCAGTGTTGTAACCGCCGGCGAGGATATCCTTCATGTCTTGCAAAGGCATCATCCCATCGGCAGCAAGCAGTATCTTGCCATCGATCTTAATGCGTGTGAATTGGCTGACCATGCCATCAAGCACGATGGCATGGTCACGCTCGGCTTCCAAAGGCTTGTCGGCGTAATGACGGGCTGTCGTTTCAACTCTGGCATGGCCTAGAGCCTGCTGCACACGCCGGATGTCGCGGGTGCGTCTGTAAAGCTCAGTGGCAAATGTAGGGCGTGTCCTGGAAATATTGAGAGCCAAGGGTTGTCCTCGGTCGTCCTTGAGGCTATGGCGACGCGCGAAGGCCCTGACCGCTTGAGCAACGGAGGCAGCATCCAGCCGTACGACCTGTCCCTTGCGCTGCTGTTGGGACACTCGCCAAAGGAATACAAAGTCACGGTCTTCCGCTGCGGCCTCTTCGACTAAGTGCGAAGTGAATTCGCAGAGGAAACGAAAGTGATCCCCTACGTTTGCAGGAATCGACTGGAGAGTTTGCTGGTTCTCCGGTGCCGCCGCTTCCTTACGGATTGAGGTCGCATGCGTCGACCAGCCGCGGCGTTTGTAGGTAACCAGAAGTTCCCGGTCTGGCAGCGGGTGTGCTTGCAGACTGTCACGCCGTAGTTCCAGCAGTGGTTGCAGGTTTCTTCCCGTCGCTAGCCCGAAGATCAACAGATGCACCACTAACACCTGCAAGCATGCCAGGGGCTCACCTTCGCTTTCATGGATCGTGCGGAGATCTTTGTTCAACGCCGCCAATATCCGCTTATGTTCAGGCAAAGAATAGGCATCCCGCTTCGGTATGCGCTTATTGGAATTTGGAAAGGGATTGCGAGGAAAGGAAAGCGCTCGGTTGACCGCTGCAGGCTGACGATTCTGGCGG
Organism: Methylobacter sp.; assembly: GCA_003158415.1. Taxonomy (GTDB): domain Bacteria; phylum Pseudomonadota; class Gammaproteobacteria; order Methylococcales; family Methylomonadaceae; genus Methylobacter_C. The sequence goes on along the minus strand of PMJA01000066.1, from coordinate 3,419 downwards.
TTTACCAGGAGCGCTTTGATTTTATTGAACACTCCCTTTCTTGTACTTAGTGACCATTTCTGGGTCTTGTTCTTCCCCTTTGTGGTAACTTGCAACTCTATCCAGGCCAGATAGCGGTCAAGCAACTTGCGGTCGATTTGGTCGAGGCGGGTGATGGATTCGCCTGCCACATCCAGATCATTCAAGAAACGGCAGAATCGGCGCACCCCCACCTCCTCATTGCCTTTCAATGTTATGCCCACAACCTCGTGGCGCTGGCTCCAGATTGCGTCGCGCAGGTGTCCGGCCAAGTCATCGCGCCCGTTCTCGCGGTAGGGGTTGAAGTCGAAGGCAATCTTGCCGTGGTATGGGCAGTTGATGGTGAAAGCCCATCCGGGCGGCATATCAATGACACGGTCGCCATCAAGCGTTAGATTGGCCTTGCGATCGAGTTTCTGACGTTTAATTGCCACGACGTAGCGCTTCGCAAACATCGGCTTGATAGCCGTCCACATCATCGTGCTGAATCAGGTCAACAGCATGGATGTATTTTTCGGTGGTGGTGATTGAGCTGTGACCCATGCGATCCATGACCCACAGCAACGCGAGCTTCTCTCCTTTTTTGTGCATCATGCGAAGCAGCTCGTAGGTACCGAAGGTATGGCGCAACAGGTGTGGATGGCAGTTGATGCCCGTCTTCGCGCTCACTTTAGCAAAGGCGTTGTTAAGGTATCTGATCGAAAGCTCTTCTCCCGCCATCGAAAGGAAGAGACGTGTGGTCTCCCTGCCGTGCTTGCGTTTGTAAATGACGTTAAGCTTAATCCAGTCACGCGAGAAGTAGTCCCAGAGTGCGACAGCCAGATCGTAGGGAAGCATCACGGTGCGAGTCTTATTGCCCTTGGTCGGGGTTTTAGTGGCATCAAGAATCATCGGCAATTGCTTGTCCGAGTTATAACCGGACGGATTGGGCACAACCCGATAATCAAGTCCCACCACCTCTTCACGCCGCATACCCGTCAGCAACGCCAAGTATCCCATCAGCTTCAGGCGGTGCGGGGTCATGGCCTCCAGAAAGCGGATTGCCTGGTCCATGAGGAGATACTGCGGCATCGGCTTGTGAGTTTGAACAGTCAGTTCATTGGCCTCGAATCGACCGCCTGAGGCATCCACATGGGCCAGAAAACCTTGCGGTTTAGACACCCAAATATCCTCTGTTGAGAATGGTACAGCATGTGTGATTCCGTATTTCATGGCCCATTCGTAGAACGCATGTACGCAGCGAAGTCGCTGATTGGTCGTGCTTCTCGCACAATTGCGTTCTAGCATCGCGTCTCGCCATGCGGCAACTTGGGACTTGCTAACGGTATCCCACTTTAGGTCGTTGTCTTCCAAGAAAGCGAAGAATTCGTAAAGGTGATTTCCGTAAGTCTCCCAAGTCCTCTCCGAGCGCGTACGCCCCTTGACTGTGGCGATATAGCGCAGGTATTGGTTCGGCGCAGAGACCATCTCCATGTCACCGTCGACCAAAAACGGAATCTCCGGGCGGGATACTCCATTTAAGACGAATTCTGGCCCAGTGAAAAAAAGTTTCATTAGAAGTTTCGTTTCGAAGTGCGTCCGTCGCAGTTGCGCTAACTACCCCAGCGCCCCGTCTTTTAAAAAAGACATTTAGAATGAGTAATTGTATTATAGCAACATTATAGCGCAACATATATAGGGGTACTTAACATAATCACCCTTCGGGCATTTCCGAGCCCAGTCAGGCGGATAAGCAGATCACCGACAAACTCAAACAGGCCTTGGCCTTGTTCGATATACGGGTGCTGGATCATTTTATTATTGGCGACGGAGAACCCTACTCTTTTGCCGAGCATGGCTTGATTTAGTACAGGCCTGGACTAATCCCAACGATTATCCCTGACTTGTACCTTGCCATGCTCAATCCGCACCGGAAAACAGGCTATATTTTCGTAGGCGGGAGGTGATTTGACTGCGCCCGTTTTAATGCAAAAACGCGCGCCATGACGGGGACAGATAATCTCGTCGCCATCCAATTCGCCGCTGGCAATTTCCGCCCCGTCGTGCGAGCACACATCTTCTATGGCATAAAAACCGCCATCGATTTTAAAAACGGCAACATCGGTGCCGTCGACATCGACAATAATATTTTCGCCATCCGCCAATGCGTTTTCATCAGCTACCGTTATCCATTCAGACATGCTTTAACCTCTAGTTTTTAAAATAAACATCATAACGCAGCAGTTTCCCCTGAAAACTTTCATTAGGCTTGCCGCCCAACGGTTCCGCGTAATCAGGGCTTTTGACGACCACCCGTTTTCCGGCAGCCGCTAAGGCCGCTGCAAAAAGCTGATCTTTGTCCTGATCGTCGCCCAGCAAATCACGCAAGACCATCATAGCTTTCTTCGCTAAGGCCGATTTTTTACGCTTGGGCGGAAACATGGGGTCCAAATAAATACAATCCGGCGGCGTTTCCACCGTCGCCAACAAGTCTATGGCATTGCCAATCAGCAACCGGGGTGGCTGAAGGTTGAGATTTTGCATCCAGTCCAGTCCGGCCAGACGATTAAAGCCGTCGGCGAGCAACTCCGCCATCACCGGCGAACGTTCCATGCACAATAGCTCATAACCCATGCGAAAGATATGCAAACTATCCTGACCCCAGCCGGTTGTAGCGTCAACGACGGTTTTTGTTTTTCGCCCCAGCGCCTGCGCCAATGCGCCGTCTTTAGGCGCAGGCCACGAACGCTGCTCGCCATTGCGCGGCTCTATTTCGACAGCCAACCCGCCTTTTTTAAGCAGCTCTTTATCCAGCAGTTTTAAACAGCCGTCGCGCCAGCTTAAAAAAAACGGCTCGTGAGGGTCAAAACCGGCTTCCGATGAATCCTTAAGCGGCACAGCTAATCTTTCCGCAAGCTGCCGGAACGGCTCAATATCGCCATGCCCAGGGTAAAGCACTGCGAGTTTTCCGGTATATTTTTGCACTGACGTCAGTGGTGTATTACTCTGTAGAAATCGATTGCTGTTCGTTTTTCAACGCCGCATCCAGGGTATGCCAAGCCAGCGTCGCGCATTTGACCCGCGCCGGATACTCACGCACGCCCGCCAATACCGCCAGCTTGCCGATGGCTTCCAGATTAAAGTGCTCATTCTTGCCGGTGGTCATTTCATGAAACTTTTTAAACAGCTCTTCGGCTTCGGCTTCGGTTTTGCCTTTAACAATCTCGGTCATTAAGGAAACGGATGCGGTGGAAATGGCGCAGCCCGAGCCCTGAAAGCTGGCGTCTTCAATGGTGTCGCCGTTCATTTTTAAAAACAGGGTCAGCCGGTCGCCGCATAAGGGATTAAAGCCTTCGACTTTGCGGTCAGCATTGTCCATGACGCGAAAATTGCGCGGATTGCGGTTGTGGTCAAAAATCACC
>PMJA01000233.1 GCA_003158415.1 Methylobacter sp. | reverse complement strand
CTCCCTTCCGGGCCTGGCGGGGTTTACAGCGTATCGTTGCGGGAGGACCGACATGATCACCATTATGCTTTAGCCGTACCGGCTAAAAGACGGCTATTATCGTTGAATAACTTTAATAACACAAGGCTATATTTAAAAATATTTGATTGACCAGGGTTCAAAAACGAAGCGCCATCGGAAACGCCTCGTCTTGCGCTTACTCATTTGGTTTTTCTTGCCGCTAATAGATAACATCCCGGCAAGGGATGTTATCTATGTCCAGTCGTTCTGTAAAATACTGATGCTAATTATTTAATCCAAGCGGTTACTTAGCGACACTAACCGGCGTCAATTTCCACAACTCGTTATTATATTCGGAGATCGTTCTGTCGGTAGAAAACTTGCCGCTGTTGGCGCAATTGATGATGCTCATTTTTGTCCAGCGATCCTTGTCCTGGTATGCGGCTTCCACGCGTTTTTGTGCATCAACAAAGCTGCGGAAGTCGGCAATAGTTACCCACGGGTCGTGCGGGCTTTTCATTGCGCCAATGATCGCATCAAAAATACCCGGTTCGAATTGATTAAAATGTTCGCCTTGTAGCAGATTCATTATCCTTTGTAGATCGTCATCCTGATTAATTATGGCAACCGGGTCATAGTGATTGCGCAGGCTTTCAACCTGCTCTTCAGTCAAACCGAACAGGAAGAAATTGTCATCGCCGACTTCTTCACGAATTTCGACATTCGCCCCGTCCAGTGTGCCGATAGTCAACGCGCCATTCATCATGAACTTCATATTGCCGGTGCCTGAAGCTTCTTTGCCGGCCGTTGAGATTTGCTCTGAAAGATCAGCGCCGGGGCAAATTTTTTCCATCGCCGACACCCGATAATTAGGCAGGAAGATGAGTTTCAACTTGTCGCCGACATCGGCGTCGTGATTAATAACATTAGCGACATTATTAATCAACTTAATGATTTTTTTCGCCATGTGGTAACCGGGGGCGGCTTTACCTCCGATAATGACGCAACGGTTCGTCCAGTTTGCGGTGTCGCCGCGCTTGATGCGGTCATAGAGATGAATGACATGCAGAACGTTTAACAATTGGCGTTTGTATTCATGGATGCGCTTAACCTGCACATCAAACAAGGCATCGACATTAAGGTTCAGATCAACGTCTAACTCTTTCGTGATAAAAGCCGTCAGTTTTTGCTTGGCGCCTTGCTGAACTTCAAGCCAACGTTCACAAAACGCCTTATCGTCAACATGAAGTTCCAGTTTTTTTAATAACGATAAATCGGTCAGCCAGCCGACACCTATAGTTTTGGTGATTAACTCCGCCAATTCGGGGTTACAGGCGGCCAGCCAGCGACGGGGCGTGACGCCGTTGGTTTTATTGTTGAATTTTTCCGGCCACAACTGGTAGAAATCGTTAAATAAGCCTTGTTGCAGCAGTTTTGAATGCAATTCCGCCACGCCATTGACCGAATAGCTGCCGACTATGGCCAAATAGGCCATTCTGACGAGTTGTTCGCCACCTTCCTCAATCAAAGACATGCGCGCTATGCGATCTTTGTCGCCGGGCCAGCGAGTGGACACTTCGGCAAGAAAACGGGCATTGATCTCAAAAATAATTTCCATCAGCCTGGGCAACATCTGTTTAAACAGATTGACCGACCAGCGCTCCAGGGCTTCGGGTAGCAGCGTATGGTTGGTATAGGCCATGGTGTTTTTGGTGATACTCCAGGCTTCATCCCAAACCAAACCATGGTTATCTATCAACAGACGCATGAGTTCCGCAACCGCAATACTGGGATGGGTGTCATTTAACTGAAAGCAGTTTTTCTCGGCAAATTTAGAAAAATCCTTGCCGTGTCGGCCAACCCAACAAGCAAGCACGTCTTGCAAACTGGCGGAAGCCAGCAAATATTGCTGACGTAGGCGCAAGGTCTTGCCGTTTTCGTTGGCGTCATTCGGATACAGCACCATGGTAATGTTTTCGGCGGTATTTTTTTCGGCGACCGCCTCAGCGTAATCACCGGCATTAAAGCCCTGTAAATCAAATTCGTCGGTTGCTGTGGCTTTCCATAAGCGTAAGGTGTTTACCGTGCCGTTTTGGTAGCCAGGAATCGGCGTGTCAAAAGGTACTGCGAATACATCGTGCGTATCAACCCAGCAAATGCGCCGATTACCTTTTTCATCAATATGGCTTTCGGTATGGCCGCCAAACTTAATGCGCTGCTTATACTCAAGGCGTTCAATTTCCCAGACATTGCCATTACGCAGCCAATGGTCGGGTTCTTCCACCTGCTCACCGTCAACAACAATCTGGGAAAACATGCCATACTCATAACGCAAGCCATAGCCGGTCACAGGCAACTGTAAGGTTGCGCAGCTATCGATGAAACAAGCGGCTAAACGGCCCAAGCCACCATTGCCTAAACCTGCATCCGGCTCCGCATCAATCAGCTCTTCAAGATCCAGTCCCAAATTATACATGGCTTGTGCAACGGCATCATTGACGCCCAAATTCAGCATGGCGTTGCTGAGAGTGCGGCCCATTAAAAACTCCATTGACAAATAGCAGGCTCTTTTACAATCGGTATCTTTGTAGGCGTTATAGGTTTTTTTCCAGCGCTCGGTCAACCGGTCGCTAACAGCCAGTGACAAGGCTTCATAACCATAATGCAGCGAGCGGCAGTTTTCATCCCGGCCGAGTCGATGACCGTAATAACGTTTGAAATCGCCTTCGATCCCCTTTTTATCCAGGCTTAAAGCGGGAAGTGCTGTTATGGTGGCTATGGGTTGGCTTTTTTTGAAACGTCTAAGTGGCATAGTTTTATCACCGGGTGAGTTAAATGAGTCTATGGCTTATTTTATCCTATTAGGTACAAAATATCTGCCTTTAAGGCGTCATTTAACCTGGAAAAGCTGTTACATGCCACAGAGATACAGAGCGTTAATGGAAGTAATGCTCATCATGATAGTTGCCGGTCTGTTCAATCCGGTAGGGATCCATAACAATGGATTCGACCCGGCAGCCTTGCATTAACACCGTCCCGTTATAGCGTTCATTGCCTGTCGACGAAAACTCAAATAAAAATGATCGCCGCAGCTGTATTTTTCCAATATTATCTCTGTTCAGCCGGATGCCGATTAACGCAACATAGTCATCCAGCATTTGCACTTCCATAGTCAAACAATGGTCTCTGGCTGCCGCCAGCGCAATTTCCTTGGCTTTTTGGGCGTTAAACCAGTACCCATAAGCCAAACACATAGCCCCTATTAAAATAATATCAGTTAACATAGTTCAGGATTTGATATAAACAGCTACAATTAACCATTCTACTCGATATGGACAATAATTATGTATTCTGAACTTAGCACAATAGAGATACAGCCTAAATTAGCCCATAAGCATACGATAATATGGCTGCATGGCTTGGGTGCGGATGGACATGATTTTGAAAGCATAGCCCCGCAACTGCATTTAAACGCAGAGTCTGACATCCATTTTATCTTCCCCAACGCGCCTATACAGGCTGTCACCATTAATGGCGGCATGGAAATGCGCGCCTGGTACGATATTTTGGAAATGTCATTGGAACGCAAAGTGGATGTGGCGGGCATTTATCAATCGGAAAAATTGCTCGGGCGGCTTATTGAGCGGGAAATGGTCAAAGGCATCCCGTCCGAACAGATATTACTGGCCGGATTTTCCCAAGGCGGCGTGATTGCATTGCATGCCGGGTTACGATGCCCGTATAAACTGGCCGGGATTATCGGGCTGTCCACGTATTTGCCGACCCTTGAACAGTTAAAAAAGGAACGGTCACCCACCAACCTATCCACTCCGATATTTATGGGGCACGGCATATTGGATTCAGTGGTCGCCATAGAAGCGGGTAAAGCTGTATTTAATGCGCTTAATGATTTTGGCTATCACGTTGAATGGCATGATTATTTAATGGAGCACTCGGTTTGCATTGAAGAAATAGGGCACTTGTCCGGCTTCATTAATGGCATTTTCAAGTAGTTGTATCGCGCGAGTTTAGCCCAGTGGTCGGACACATCTTTTCGTGCCCGACAAGGCTTACTTATTTTAGAAGTACCCCTTATGGTCACCTAAACGGGGGGGTGTATCATGGCGGCCTTTTATCTCAACCGTGTCGACGTGGACGATATCCGAGTCCCATGAATCCAAGTCCAGCTACTAGGAGCGCCAGTGTGGCTGGCTCGGGAACAGGTGAAGATCCAGAGAAGCCGCCGCTGAAGCCGACGCTGCCGAAGTCGGTGCGGGCGGGGACGGTGCCGCCATCGTAACCGTTGCAATTGTCGGAGATAGTGTTGGTATCCATTGTCACCGCAGCAGTTAGCGCGATGGCCCTACCGCACAGAATCTTTGCGGTGGTATCTAGGGTAATGGCTGTGTGCGCGAGTATATTTCCTGCGAAGACCGTGCTGGTTCCCAGAGTCGCTGAGCTGCCGACCTGCCAAAACACGCCGTCATTTGCACCGCCGCCATTGACCACGTTGACACTCGAGCCGCTTGCGGTCGTGAGTGTGCTCCCGATCTGGAATACGAAGAGCGCATTGGGATTGCCTTGGAAGTTGAGAGTGAGCGCCCCCGTCAATTGAGCCGACGACGAAAAGAAATAGACGCCGGGAGTGAGCGTGAGTCCACCGAGATCCTGACCAGTCAGGCTGCTAGTGACCGACTGACCTGCAAGAACATTGTATGCAGTGGTGGCATCAACCTGAGCCTGCTGCGCGACCGCATCAGTTTGATGTACCGTTCCTGTCTGGGTAATGCTCCCCAAGCCAGTGATCGAAGGGCCTGGGTAGAGACCCAGATCCCCCCAGAGGGTGGTCGAGCCGGTATTGGTCACCGTCGAGGCACCCAGAACCGCGAAGCTCTGCGCCGTACCCAGAAATGGCGTCGCAAATGCTGGCGAAGTGCCGTAAAGCACTCCAATGATTGCCAATGGCAGTATCGACAGGTGTTTTATTTTTTTCATCATAGACTCCTAAGGAACGAGCACGAAATAACTTAAGCAAATTTGAGACGAGACCGGGATCACGTCAATACATTAAAGATTAGTTTAGTCGCAAAATTAACTGCACTCAGTACGGTAGCGCACATAGCAGGGTTTGAAGCAACAGTCGTAGTCGTAGGTCGGGTTAGCGATAGCGTAACCCGACCTTAAAGGTCAGTCTAGTGGTAAAATTAACTGCAGTCAGTACGGTAGCGCACATAGCAGGGTTTGAATCAACATACAAGATACTCTGATAAAAGTCAAGCCGAGTTCGTTTATTTTTGACTATTCGGTAGATGTTGGAATCGCATAAAACGGGTGTTGTCGAAAGGCTTGTTCTTTTTTAGTCGACAAACCTACATTAAAAGTGGATTACCCTAAATCGTAATTCGTTCCCCAACCTTGGGAATATTGGCATTCCATCCAGTGCGGTTAAAGCAGGTTTGCAAGGAAAGTCGGCGGCATTTTGCTTTTCTGTTTCCTTAGAGCCCTGAAACAAACCGCATTCCAGCAATATGCGATGATTGCCGGTTTCCAGTAAATAACAGGAGCCGGTCACCTGTCCTGTTGCGCCTAAAAAAGTGAGGCTGGTCATAGCGATGCTTTAGGCAAACGGATGTTCCAGAATAATGGTTTCGTCCCTTTCGGGGCCGGTGGAGATGATAGTCACCTTGACGCCGACCAGTTCTTCCAGGCGCTTGATATAGGCTTTGGCATTGTCGGGTAGGTCATTATAATCCGTCACGCCGACTGTTGTGCCTATCCAGCCGGGCATGTCTTCAATAATGGCGTGACATTGTTCGTATTGATCCGCGCCCAAAGGCGCGGTTTCTGTGATTTTGCCGTTGAGCCGGTAAGCGGTGCATATACCGATGGTTTCCAGTCCGTCCAGCACGTCCAGTTTGGTTAAACAGATGCCGCTTAAGCTGTTCAGTTTGGCCGACTTGCGCATGGCCACCGCATCAAACCAGCCTGTGCGGCGTTTGCGTCCGGTGGTGGCGCCGAATTCATGGCCTTTAGTACCCAGATGTTCGCCATTGGCATCATGCAATTCGGAGGGAAACGGGCCGTTGCCGACGCGTGTCGAGTAAGCCTTGGTAATCCCCAAAACATAGTCCAGATCCAGCGGCCCTATGCCGCTCCCTGTCGCCGCGCCGCCCGCCGTGGTGCTGGATGAGGTGACGTAAGGGAAGGTGCCGTGGTCAATATCCAATAACGCTCCTTGAGCGCCTTCAAATAACAGGTTTTTCCCCTGCGCCTGATAGCGGTATAGCGTTTCGCTGACATCCGTCAACATGGGTTTGATTTGCTCGCCCAGACGGAGCATTTCAGCCAGCGTCTGCTCATAATTGACGGCATCGGCATGATAATAGTGGGTGAGCATGAAATTATGATAATCCAGCAGCTCCTTGAGTTTTTCGGCAAAGCTTATCGCGTTCAGCAAGTCGCCGGCACGTAAACCCCGGCGTCCCGCCTTATCTTCATAAGCGGGGCCTATGCCGCGTCCGGTCGTGCCGATGGCCTTGCCGCCGCGTGCTTTTTCCCGAGCCTGATCGATAGCCACATGCACGGGTAAAATCAGGGTGCAGGCTTCGCTGATTAATAAACGGTTTCTAACGGAAATCCCGGCTTTTTCCAAAAATTCAATTTCTTCCATTAAGGCGTTTGGTGATAAAACCACGCCGTTGCCTATCATGCACTGTACATTATCGCGCAGGATGCCCGATGGAATCAGGTGTAATACGGTTTTTTCGCCGCGTATAACCAAAGTGTGTCCGGCATTGTGGCCGCCCTGAAAGCGCACTACCGCTTCCACTTGTTCGGTTAACAAGTCTACCAGCTTACCTTTTCCTTCGTCACCCCATTGAGTGCCGATAATAACGACATTTTTTCCCATAATTATTCCAGACTTAAGCTAAAGGTCTGACGACCCAGTTTTGATTATCGTGTTCTAAAATAGAGGTGCAGGCTAATTCTTTTGCACTTCCCGTTTGTCCCGGCAATTGTTGCACAACAGCCCGTTGCTGAGCGCGTAAAACCCTGATTTTTTCGTTTAATGCGGCATCGTCCGAATAGGGCGCAAAAATAAGCTCACGTTGCGCGATTTGAAGGGTTTGTTTGCTGAGCGCTGATAATAATTTTAAATCCGCGCTAAAACCTGTTGCAGGACGCGCACGTCCAAACACTTCGCCGATATTGTCATAACGACCGCCTCTGGCAATTTCCCGTCCGACCGAGGGTATGAAAGCGGCAAAAACCATACCGGTGTGATAATGATAGCCGCGCAATTCCGCTAAATCGAAACTGATAGGCAATGATGGAAAACGCGCAGCCAGCTTGTCAGCAATGGCTGCCAAATCCGCTAGTGCATTTTTAACTTCATCGTTAGCTTTTGTAAATACGGCTCGCGCTTTGGTAATCGTGTCTTTGCCGCCATTCAGTTCGGGTAATTTTAAAAATAGGGCTTTAAGATCATTATCGATAGGGAAGCTGTCCATCAATTCCGCAAGTTCAGGCCGGGCTTTGCGCTGCAATACATCAAATAATTCGGTTTCTTGCAGCCCGGTTAATCCGGCCTGCCTGGATAAGGAGCGGTAAATGCCGACATGACCCAAGTCCAGATGTACATTTTGCAGGCCGGTTATGGACAGCATTTCCAGCATCAGGCGTATAACTTCCACATCGCTTTCTTTGCCTGCGTGACCAAAAAGTTCTGCGCCTATTTGCATGGGACTGCGGGTTTTTTCCAGTGGGTCGCCCCGTGTATGCAGGATAGTGCCCACATAGCACAGGCGCGTCGGCCATTCATGCTTGAGATTATGGGCATCCATGCGGGCGACTTGCGGCGTCATGTCGGCTCTCACTCCGAGCATTTTACCGCTAATCTGATCGGTTAGTTTAAAGGTTTGTAAGTCCAGATCATGTCCTGAACCTGTCAGTAAGGAATCCAGAAAATCGATAAACGGCGGAATTACCAAGTCGTAGCCCCAGCAGGCAAACAATTCCAGCAGTTTATTGCGCAAGTTTTCCAGATGTTTGGCCTCTTCCGGCAAAATTTCTTCTATGCCATCGGGCAAAAGCCAGGAATCTTTTTGTTGCATGTTTTGTGTGTCCACTCAAACAAAACGCCCCGCAAGCGGAGCGTTTTTATATTTTGAAAGTAGGCTGGCAAACTTTTTACCCACCTTGTAATATAAAAGGTGGGCAGAAAAGCATTGCCCACCCTATTGCCAATCTACTTTTGTTTCTTAAAATACTGAAAGAAATCGGAATCAGGATCCAGCACCATCACGCTGGAACTTGAGAAGGTCTTTTTATAAGCATTTAAGCTGCGGTAAAAAGTAAAAAACTCAGTATTGGCGCCGTAAGCCTGGGCGTAAATGTCCGCCGATGTGGCGTCACCCTCGCCGCGCAGTGTTTCCGCATCGCGAAATGCATTAGCCAGCGTAACAACGCGCTGTCTGTCGGCATCGGCGCGTATCCTTTCGGCAGCTTCTGCACCTTGCGAACGGAATTCACGCGCCACCCGTTCACGTTCGGCCTCCATTCTACGGAATACGGAACTGCTGACTTCGGGCGGTAAATCAATGCGCATAACCTGCACATCAACAATTTCCATGCCTAAAGCCGCAGCAACTTCCTTGGAATTATTGGTTAAAATCTCGCGTATGGCGCTACGATCCGTTGAAATCAGTTGTTTAATATTGCGTTTGCTAAATTCACTGCGGAAAGCGTCTTTAATGATTTGATCCAGCCGTAAATTAGCCTGATCTATATCACCGGCAACAGTCGTATAAAAAGTGCTTACGTTACCGATACGCCATTTAACGAAAGAATCAACAATAACATTTTTCTTTTCAGCGGTTAAAAAACGTTCAGGTTTTGCATCCATAGTTTGAATGCGGGCATCAAATTTCCTGATATTGTTGATAAAAGGTAATTTAAAATGCAGTCCGGGTTCGTAATCGTTTTTTACAATCTCACCTAACTGGAATTTGATCGCCTTTTCTGTTTGATTAACGGTAAACACAGACATCATGCCGACAAGCAATAATGCGGCCAAGCCTAATAAGATTTTATTGGGTGTCATTGGCGTCCCCTTGAGTCACGTCCGCGCGTTGCCGGGCGGTCAACAGCTTGTTCCGGTACTGTCACGGGTTGGGATTGGGCTTGATCGGCCGCGCCTGCTGGTATGTTCATGGGCGATTGCGTAGAAGTTTGATGCTGCATCATTTTATCTAACGGTAAATAAAGCATATTATTTCCGCCTTTAACATCAACCATTACCGTATTGGTGTTAGCTAATGTCGATTCCATCGCTTCGATATAAAGACGCTTGCGGGTTACATCGGGTGCCTTGGTATATTCAGTCAGTAATTTAGTAAAGCGGTTGGTTTCACCTTGCGCTTGAGCTATGACTTGTTCTTTATAACCTTCAGCTTCCTGGATCTTTCTGGCGGCGGCACCGCGCGCTTTCGGTACCACGTCGTTAGAGTAGGCTTCCGCCTCATTAATTAAACGTTGCTCATCTTCACGCGCTTTAATGGCGTCTTCAAATGAGTTTTGCACCTGTTCCGGCGGTTGCGCATCTTGTAGATTGACACTGGTAATTTGTATGCCTGATTGATAGCTATCCATGACATCCTGGAGTTCTTTTCTTATCAGCGTCACAATTTCACTGCGGCCCTGGGTTAATACAAAGTCCATTGCGCTGCTGCCGACTACGCCGCGTAGTGCACTTTCGGTAACCTGTTTTAACGTCAATGCTGGATTAACAACATTAAAGATAAATTGCTGGGCGTCTTTGACCTGATATTGAACCGCCAGACGCACATCCACGTAATTTTCATCTTTGGTTAACATCAAGGCTTCTTTAGGCACCGAGCCGGTAACTTGCTCGCTGCCGCCGCTGCGGTAACCGACTTCAATATAGCGTTGTTGTTTTACATTGACGATGTCGACCCGCTCAATAGGGGCAGGTAAGTGCCAATTTAAGCCGGACTGGGTGATGTTAATGTATTTACCAAAGCGCGTTACAACGCCATGATTACCTTCATCAACGATATAAAAGCCGCTTAAGCCCCATATAATAAATACGCCACCGGCAATAAAACCCAAACTTTTCATGGATGCGCCGGAAGAAAAATTTCTGGGCGATCCTTCGTTATCGCCGTCGTTGCCGCCGCCAAAAAATTTACCCAGTTTTTCTTGTAATGAGCGTATAGCTTCATCTAAGTCTGGAGGCCCTTTTTGGTCGCCTCGACCGCTCCAGGGGTCTTTTTTATCGCCGCCAGGTTCATTCCACGACATACTTATGCTCCATATTGGATTGCTGATTAATTTATCCCGCAGGATGTTTATTGGTATTCTATCGCAAATCTTTAAAAAGGCGAAAGGCGCAAGGCAAAAGGTGAAAGTAGTTGTTTTACCTTTAGCCTTTTAGCTTTTACCTTGCGTCTCATAATCTTCAGTTTTTACGTCTTTTAATAGACCCAAATACCTAGCATCAATTTCAATGACTAATTCATTCGCGCCGAAGTCATCAATATGCTCGTCGATTATTTTTGCGCAAGTAAATAATTTTGCCCTGATATTGCCTTGATCGGGCCGTAAATAACAGCGTTTTTTGATTTTAGTCGTCGAAAACAGCTCCGCTAATACCTGATAAAGCAGATCGACACCGACGCCGGTTTCAGCGGATAACCAGACTCGAACCGGATTGCCGACCTCATCCCGATCAATGTGCGGCTGAATGTTATCCAATAAATCGATTTTATTGTAGACTTCAAGCTGCCTGATTTTATCAGCCTCTATGTCTTCCAGCACCTGATTGACCTGGACAATAATTTCCTCCCGATCCTCGCTGTGCGCATCAATAACATGCAGCAGCAAATCGGCTTCGCTGGCTTCCTGTAGCGTCGATTTGAATGCCGCCACCAATTCATGCGGCAGGTGACGGATAAACCCCACCGTATCGGCGAGTACGATCTCACTGCTGTTCGGCAGCTGACAACTGCGTAAGGTGGGATCCAGGGTGGCAAACAGTTGGTCTGCCGTGTAAATATCGGCACCGGTCAGCGCGTTAAATAACGTGGATTTACCCGCATTGGTGTAACCCACTAAAGAAACGGAGGGGATTTCGGCTTTTTTCCGTTTGCTGCGGCCTTGATGCCGCTGCTTATCGACCTTGTCCAAGCGCTGCTGAATCTGTTTGATACGCAAACCCAACAGCCGCCGGTCGGTTTCCAATTGGGTTTCGCCGGGGCCGCGTAGACCTATGCCGCCTTTTTGGCGCTCCAAATGCGTCCAGCCCCTGACCAGTCGGGTGGATAGATGCTTTAATTGCGCCAGCTCAACCTGTAGCTTGCCTTCAAAGGATTGCGCGCGTTGGGCGAATATGTCGAGAATCAGACCGTTTCTGTCAACCACACGAACGCCCAAAGCGCCTTCGAGGTTTCTTTCCTGGCTGGGCGCTAGCGGATGGTTAAATAAAACAACGTCGGCGGAATAGGTTTCTATAGCCGTTTTAAGCTCATCAAGCTTGCCTTTACCGACAAAATATTTTGAATCGGGACGTTTGCGACTGCCGGTGACGACATGAACAGGATCGGTTCCGGCAGATTTTGCCAGCTCTTTTAATTCTAAAAGATCTTCCTGCCCGGAACGGAAAGTGAGGTGAACAAGCACAGCCCGTTCACCTGAATCGGGACGATCAAACAATAAACTGCTCCCTAAATAGGCCTGTGAATGTCGGCACTATTCGCCGCCGACTTCGTCGTCACGCGTCATTTTGACGGCCTTGCTGGGCACTATCGTTGATATGGCGTGTTTATAGACCATTTGACTGATGGTATTTTTCAGCATGATCACATACTGATCAAATGAGTCGACTTTTCCTTGTAACTTTATGCCGTTAACAAGAAAAATTGATACAGGCGTATGTTCTTTTCTGAGTGAATTTAGAAAATTGTCCTGCAAATTTTGGCCCTTAGACATCCGATTTCTCCTTTATTATTCTAATTAAATGCTGCTTAAGATAACTGTAATTACAAGTCAATACAAATTAAACTTAAATGCCCTGTTTTTAGTTGACGATTTTATCAGCAGACGCCTTGAGTTGCGCCTATTTTATAGCGGTCGTTTTCAATTTAACGATAAGCCGACGATAATCTTCATCAGTCAGCGCATCGTTTAAAATAAGCCGTGTTTTTTTATGGCTGACTGCCCAGGATTGGATCTGGGTGGTGTATTTAAAATGTAAAAATAGCGCCCGGGTAGTCATAACCGTTGATTTCAGAACTTCAANNTGAGGCAAAGTCATTGCCTTCCGATAGCTGCCAACCCGACGCGTCAGTATGCTTGAGGATGTAATGTTCAGCGTTTAAGCGTCTGACAGTCAACCAACAATGTCCGCAAATTAAAATGACTAAGCCGATTTTAACAGCAAAGGCCAACGCATTGGCCATGCCGGCGCCCAAAGCCAGCGTATGAATAAAAACAACCGTCTTATTTAACCGCCGGGAGGGCTTGATGGTTAGTAACAGACCGGATTCGGATTTATAGGCCATATTTTAAATTTCAAGGGTAGTTGCTATATAATTGAACGCTGTGTTAAAACTTAAACCCCGTCATCTATGAATCCAAACTGGAAAAACTTTCTACTCAGTCAAAATGCAACGTTTGACAGCGATGTCGCTATTAACTTTCCAACTGTTTCAGATTATAACGACAAAAGCATTTACCCGGTTGCCCATTTGGCGGTTTTGAGCGTGAGCGGAGCCGATGCGGGTCGCTTATTGCAGGGACAAATTACCTGTAATGTGAACGACATTACTGAGACCCAAAGCAGTCTGGGCGCTTTATGCAACCCTAAAGGCCGCGCTATCACGACTTTTTTGCTGGTCAAAACCGGCGATGCTTTCCTGATGATATTGCCGGCAGAGCTATTGGCGCCGGTCAAAAAAAGATTACAAATGTATGTATTAAGATCCGATGTTACTTTAACGGATAGTTCCGACCGGCATTGCCTGATCGGACTTAGCCAGCCTGCAACGCAAGCCGCGCCGTTATTTAGCACCAGCCAACAAGACAGCATTGTCGTTAATTTTTCCGCCACGCAAAGCCGGTGTTTGGTCATAGCCGAAACCGATAAAGCGATTGCGCTGTGGTCGGAACGGGTCGGTCATCAGGGCTATCAGTCGGAAAACACGGGGCAATGGCGTTATCTCGACATACTCTTAAGGCTGCCCTGGCTTACGACCGAAACATCCGAAGAGTTTATTCCGCAAATGCTTAATCTGGATCGGTTGGGCGGCATCAGTTTCAACAAAGGATGCTATACCGGCCAGGAAATTGTCGCCCGCACGCATTATCTGGGCACGGCAAAAAGAGCGCTGTTTTTGGCTGAATGCGACACGCCTTCCCCGCCGCCGCCGAACTCGATCATCATTGATGACGGCGTGGGCGCGGAACTTGCCATAGGCAAGGTGTTGCAGGCCGAATGCCCATGCCCGGCGCAGGGACATGAGGGAGCGTTTTGTAAGATGCTGGTCGTATTGCAGGTTTCTGACAGCAATGCTTATAATTTAAAGCTAAAAGACGACAATCAAACCAATATTACCTTATTAACATGAGCGCTCCAATGAATCCTCAAGCCGTCATTTATTTTCGTCGCCTCGGCATACTTACCATTTTCGCCGTTTATTGCGTCATCCTGGCGGGCGGCATCGTCAGGGCTTCAGGCGCCGGTATGGGCTGCCCTGACTGGCCGACCTGCTTCGGACAATGGATACCGCCCACTGAAGAGTCGCAGTTGCCCCCTGATTACCATGAAATTTATGCCGCGCGGGGCTATGAAAACACCCAATTTAATCCGGTAAAAACCTGGACTGAATACGCCAACCGCGTGGTGGGCGTAACCATCGGTTTTTTGATTTTTCTAACCGCCTGGTCATCGCGCATTTATCTAAAAACCGACAAAACCATATTCTATCTGTCGCTGGGCAGTTTTTTCCTGGTGGGCTTTCAGGGCTGGCTGGGCTCCAGTGTCGTCGCCAGCAATTTAAAGCCGTTCATGATTACCTTGCACATGCTGTTGGCGCTGGTTATCGTGGCTTTATTGATCTATACCATCGCCAGGTCGCAGCGCCAGTTTCTCAGCAGGATTGATACCCGGTTGTTGCCCGATAACTTTAAAGTCGTTTTAATCGCGGCCATGGTCATGACCTTATTGCAAGTGGCGATGGGAACCCAGGTCAGGGAGGCGGTCGATTTTATTGCCCGGTCACAGATAGCGCGTCAATACTGGCGCGATGATTTTCCGGTTATTTTTTACATACACCGGTCTTTTTCATCGGTTATTCTTTTTACAAACGCGTGGCTGGTATGGAAATTGTACCGGTCTACCGATAAGCACAGTCTGTTGTTTCGTACCGGTTTAGCACTGGCTGCGCTGGTAATAACCGCCATACTGGCGGGCGTTAGCCTGGACAGGCTGGGCGTGCCGCCCCTGGCCCAACCTCTGCATCTGTTAATGGCCAATTTGATTTTCGGCGTGCAGTTTTTTCTTTATAGCTGCCTTAATTACGCAGCGACAAACCGGGTTCAGGCTCAAAGTTAATTATTCATAAACAACATTAACGGGTATTTCATTTAATACCTGGCCTGTTTCGTCAACCAATCTGGCCGTCCAGTTATTTTGGGAATTATAAGCAAATAACTGGCGGCTAAAGGTGCGCCATTTGTCATCATCCGTTATATGGACTTTTTTTCGGGTAATCAGCTTGCCGTCCAATAGCCATTCGTGGTAAACGGTTTGGCCTTTCATGCCCGTTAATTCAACAAAATAAAAAACCGATGTCGCCTTGTCTTTACTGAGTTTCAACGGCAAGATTATTTCATCGACCGGCTCATTATGTTTAATTCCAAAAGTCAGTAGCGCCCTGCTTATATTATTGCTGTTAACCGTTATTTCCGGTTTAACCGGAGAATTAACAGCCTTTGCAGGTAAAGGGGTAGGGGCTTGCGCCACCGGTTTTTCGGTATCTGGCTTAATGGAAAATAACAGCGTGCTTACAAGCAGTACGACACCGGCCAAAGCAAGCAATATCCGTTTAATATTCCATTCCGTTACCCGGTGTACATCGGCTTTTGCCTTGTTATCAGAGGTGGGATATTTAAGCTTAATGATAATATTTTTTTTGTCTTCCATAAAATGTCCTATGTTACCGATTGATTAGACGAAAAGGTTATGTTGGTTGCTTTCTTGGTGACGTTGACAAAAGGTTGCATCATAAGCTCCCGGTTAATGGCGGATTAATAGGCGCATTCTATAGCAACACACAGTCTGTTGCACCCTGCAAAATAGATTCAGCTTTGTCGGCACTTAATTTTGTAATCATTATAGGTATTTCTACTAATGGTACAACGGGGTTGTTTCCTATAGGCTGTATCCGTTGCTATTTGTTATCACGGATACCTTGGTTAATAGATGAGCGTTCGGCATGCGCTATTTATTGACTTGATGCTGCGTTGATGTATATCCTTACGCGGAGATGGTTGCCTGGATTTATAGGGCTTGTAGGATTTAAGTATCATAAATTAAAATGCATTTGCAAACGCGGTGTCTATGTACGCCATCGCACAGAAGAATTTCTAATAAGGCCTTATTATAAAGGTGAGCCAAAATTCCAAAGCGGCACGCAGTATGTTGTATGATGGCGAGAGTCAGATAAATAGCGTTCCGCCGTCATTTGCTGACGGGTAAGCAAAAAACCTAAACGGATTATTTTATAGTGTAACTTTTTAATTTCACAAACAGGACACAACTCATGAAAACCCAACTACTAAAAAAACAACAAGGTTTCACCTTAATCGAACTCATGATCGTGGTGGCGATCATCGGTATTTTGGCGGTGATTGCGGTTCCGGCTTACCAGAACTACATTGTGAAAACCAGATTCACCGAAGTCATATCGGCAGTTGCCCCCTACAAGCTGGCAGCGGAAGTCTGTTTTCAGACGCAAGGGACTCTGGTTGTAGCCAGTTGTACTAATGGCATCGGCGGCATACCTGCTACAATCACTGCTGCCCAAGCTGCTACAGGTCATGTAGCAACTGGTTCTGGCGCTCTTTCTAACGGGGCTGCACTCGGAGTAACGATTACTATGACGGCTACGGCTACTGATGGACTTAACGGCGAAAATTATATACTTAATGGAGCTGCTGTAAATGCCGGAACACCCATTATCTGGACAATGAGTGCTGCCAGTACATGCGTCACACGCGCAGCTGGTCCAATTTGCTAATAGTCAATGGGTCTTCGATACTCTGAACCGACTCTTAAAAACCGCTTTCGGGGAAACCCGGAGCGGTTTTTTTGTGCCTATGTTAAAGAGGCATAGCGTTCCTACGCTCCGGTGCTTGTCGTTATACATTGCTAAACATAGCTCGTCGGCATTTTTTCCCTGAGCTTTAAAAACCGTTGGTAGCGAGTCATTGAAATCCCGCCGTTTTCCGCCGCTGCGCGCACGGCGCAGCCTTGGTCATGTAAATGTCGGCAGTTATGAAAGCGGCAGTTATCCATCAGCGGCTGAAACTCGCGGTAGCCGTAAGCCAGTTGTCGTTCGGAAAGTCCCGCCAGTCCGAAAATTGCGACGCCGGGGCTGTCGATCAAATCCCCTCCGTCAGGCAGATGATACAGCGTTGCCGCCGTCGTGGTATGGCGTCCGTGTTTGGTGGTGGCCGAGACAGTATTGGTTTTTAAATCCTTGTCGGGAATGATGGCATTGGTTAACGATGACTTGCCGACGCCCGACTGCCCCGCCAGCATGCTGACTTGGTCTTTTAAGGCGCATTTTAATTCATCCAGTCCCGATGCCGACCAAGCGCTAACCCGGTATAGCGGGTAGCCCAAGGTTTTATAATCTTGCAGTTCTTTTTCTATAAGATCCGTTTGCGGCAGGTCGGTTTTATTAAGGACTAAGGCGGCGGCTATATTATGATTTTCACAAACAGCCAGATACTGGTCTATCAATAAAAAATCGCAATGTGGTTCCACGGCAAAAACGACAAAAACAGTATCGAGATTGGCAGCAACCGGCCGGGTTTTGCTGTTTCTGGAAGGCCGCACCAACACCGAACGTCGGGGCAGGATTTCTTCAATGCGGCCCTGGTCGGGCGAGGACAGTGTCCATAATACCTTATCGCCGACGGCGACGGTTTCCAATCGCCTAAGGGTTTGGCACAGGACGATTTTATCGTCATGTTCAACTGCAATACCCTGGCCTAAATGGGCGATGACCAGTCCTTCCAGTAATTCAGTCATCAGGCTTTGGCTGCCAAATGCGCAATACGGATAGCCGCAGGCGGGTGGCTGTAATGAAAGGCGGAATACAACGGATCCGGCGTTAGGGTGTTGGCGTTTTCTTCATAAAGCTTCACCAGTCCGCTAATCATTTTGTCGGCTTTGGCATTGTTTGCGGCAAAGTCATCGGCTTCAAATTCAAATTTTCGTTGAAAATAAGCGCTGATAGGCTGCATGAAAAAGGTAAATGTTGAGGAAACCAGCATGAACAATAATAAGGCGGCGGCATGTGCTTTTTGTTCTATAGCGACACCCAAGCCGGTGTAAAACCAGTCCTGATCGATCAGCCAGCCTAATACGGCGAGACTGATCAAACTCATGATGGCGGTGGCAATCAGCATTTTGACGACGTGTTTGCATTTAAAGTGCCCCAGTTCATGCGCCAGCACGGCTTCCAGTTCTTCGTCGTCCAACGAGGCTACCAGATTGTCGAAAAATACGATGCGTTTGTTGTTACCCAGGCCGGTAAAGTAAGCATTACCATGACCGGACCGTTTGGAACCATCCATGATAAATATGCCCTGGCTGTTAAAGCCGCAA
>PMJA01000337.1:984-3985 GCA_003158415.1 Methylobacter sp. | reverse complement strand
CTGGTGGGGCTGATTCTGGCTTTCGTGGGGGCTGTGCAGTTAGCCTTGTTTGGCGCACAAATCTATATCGCGGATCTTGTTGGCTTGGGCATGACGCGGGAAATGGGCGGCTTGATGGCGGCCATCATCATGTCCGGGCGCACCGGTGCGGCTTATGCGGCGCAATTGGGCACGATGCAGGTTAACAGCGAAATCGACGCGCTCAAAACCATGGGCTTTGAACCGATGGAGTTTCTGGTTTTGCCGCGNNATGGGCATCATAGGCGGGGCGCTGGTGACCGTGAGTTTTTTTGACGTATCTCTGGTGCAGTACCTTGATCGAACTGCCAACGCCATACACATACCGGACTTCACCATTGGCATAGTTAAATGTGCGGTATTCGGCGTACTGATTGCGCTGTCCGGCTGCATGCGCGGTATGCAATGTGGACGCAGCGCCTCGGCAGTCGGCGATGCAGCCACGTCCGCCGTGGTGACCGGCATCGTTTTCATTGTTATCGCCGATTCGTTGATGACGGTGATGTGCAACCGTCTGGGGATTTAAACCATGACAGTCCCGTTCCTTACCATCAAAAACATGACCATGGCTTACGGCGATTTCGTCATACAGCGCGATCTTAACTTCAGCATT
The DNA here is from genome assembly GCA_003158415.1 of Methylobacter sp. Lineage (GTDB taxonomy): Bacteria > Pseudomonadota > Gammaproteobacteria > Methylococcales > Methylomonadaceae > Methylobacter_C. Next base: position 3,354 of record PMJA01000337.1, on the reverse strand, counting down.
AATCGCGGCGATATTTTCATCATCATGGGCGGCAGCGGCTGCGGCAAGAGCACTTTGTTGATGCACCTGATCGGCTTGCAACATCCGGCCAAAGGCGATGTGTTTTATGGCGAAGAAAGTCTATGGCTAGCAGAACACAAAGCGCGGCAACGCATACTGCGGCGCACCGGCGTATTGTTTCAAAGTGGCGCGCTGTTGAGCTCCATGACCCTGGCGGAAAATATAGCGTTGCCCATCACCGAGCATACCCGACTGGGTGCGCAGCGAATACGCGAAATTGTCTCTTACAAGTTGGCCCTGGTAGGACTGGCAGGCTTTGAAGATTATTACCCTTCCGAAATCAGCGGCGGCATGCAAAAACGCGCAGGCTTGGCGCGAGCAATGGCGCTGGATCCCGAAATCCTGTTTTTCGACGAACCCTCGGCGGGGCTGGATCCGGTCAGCGCCAAGCTACTTGATGATTTAATCCGTAGTCTGCGCGACAACCTAGGAGCGACCATCGTCATGGTGACCCACGAGTTAGCCAGCATCTTCGCCATCGGCACCAATTCGGTATTCCTCGACCCGGAAACCAAAACCATGATCGCCGGCGGCCCCCCAAAACAACTGCTGGCCGAATCCCGCGACCCTAAAGTCATCCGCTTCCTAACCCGAGGCGAAACAAAAAATCAGGAAGTGTGTAACCATGAGTAAACCAGTCAATCCCTACACCATCGGCGCTTTTCTGGTGGGTTCTCTTTCGCTGTTGATAGCGGCCATCTTGATCTTTGGCGGCGGCCAGCTGCTCAAGAAAAAAGTCGAGTACGTCATTTACTTCGACGGCGCCTTAAACGGCCTGAACGTGGGCGCTCCGGTCAAGCTACAGGGCGTACAGATAGGCGCCGTTAAAGAAATCTCCCTGGAGCTCAATCAAAAAGCCTCGCGCATTACCAAGCCGGTGGTGATCGAGATTGACCCAGAAGCGGTGCTCGATTCCAGCGGACATCCTTTTCAAGCTACCGCAACCTTAAAACAGCGCCAGGAAAATGCCAAGCAACTGATCGATATGGGGCTCAAGGCGCAGCTACAAACACAAAGCTTACTGACCGGGCTTTTGTATGTGGAATTCAGTTTTTATCGTAGTGAACCGCTCAAAATGACAGGACTTAACTACAAAGACCTGCCGGAACTGCCTGCTATTCCATCCACGGCGGATCAACTCAAAAACACGGCGGATGAGTTGTTGACTAAATTTCGCCAGCTGCCCATAGAAGACATTGTTAGAGATCTCGCGGCCACCTTAAAAGAAATTCGCGATATAGCGACTTCGGATGAGCTTAAACAAAATCGCGCGGTCTTGAGCAAAACGCTAGCGGAAACTGAAAAACTGGTCGCTGACCTAAACCACAATCTGACACCCTTGCTGACCAATATGAATGGCACAGTGATCGAAACGCGGACGATGGTGCAGGAATTTACCCGTGAAATGAGGCCGGTGCTGGTTTCGGCCGAAAAGACCCTAGACACTGCCAACAGTATATTGCAGGAATCCCATCATGCACTGGGTTCCGTGGAGGCGATCGCTGCGCCGGATGCGCCGTTATGGCAATCGTTAGAGGCGCTACGCAATGCGGCGCAATCCACCAAGAATTTGACCGATTACCTTGAACGTCATCCCGACTCGATTATATACGGAAAGGAATAAGAATCATGAAATTTGGAGCGGATGGTACGATGCAGCGTAGAGCGTTTTTTTTGTTGGGCAATGTCGCCCTGGCACTCGCGCTAAGCGGATGCCCTCATGATAGTAAGCCGGTGCAGTATTATAGGCTCAGCGTCGATTCCGGCAATGGCGCACGGCTTCCTGCCGTGGCTCAAGGCCCGGTGATCGGTTTAGGCCCGATACGCATTCCTGAGTATCTGGATCGACCGCAAATGATAATCGCAATCACCGATAATCAGTATCGGCTCTCCGAAGATCACCGCTGGACAGACCGGCTCGATCAAAATATTTCCCTGGCTTTATTCAAAGCCTTGCCCGGACAACTGGGAACAGACAAGATAGTCCGCTATCCCTGGCCGCAACGGCAGCTTGTCGATTACCAGATCGGCATTGATATACTGGAGTTTAATGTCGATGCCAACGGCCAAAGCCGCCTGATCGCCCAATGGACTATTAAGCGCAAAGACCAGCCCGCCATCGACAAACGCTCCGACTACCGGTTTCCGGCATCGAGCACTGACTACGACGTAATGGTCAAAGCCCAGAGCCAATGCCTGAGCAAGCTGAGCCAGGAAATCGCCGAAACCATACGGCAGCTTATGCTCTCAGCCGACAACAAGCAAAGCATTCGTATAAGGTAAAAGGAGCAGCGAGTCGCTATTTTTGAG
>PMJA01000337.1:0-958 GCA_003158415.1 Methylobacter sp. | reverse complement strand
ACTCGACTCCTGTCTCGCAGCGGCAGATAACATCCCTTTAAGGGATGTTATCTGTAAAGTAGCCCGGTTTAAATTAGCCGACCTAAGGCGTTAAGCCTTGCCCGATAACGATCACTTTCAAGGCGTTGGTGCCGCCTTCTACGCCGTTCAAGTCGCCTTTGGTGATAATGTATTTATCACCGTCTTTGGCTTTGCTCCATCTTCTGAGCTCTTTTACGACATTGCGGTTGACTTCGGCATGATCCTGATTGGCTTCAATCTTGAAGTACATCGGAAAAACGCCGCGATACAAGGTTACCTTGCCCAGGGTTTTTTCCTGCCCGCTCATCGCAATAATAGGGATACCGGAGCTGATTCTGGACATCCACAGCGGGGTTGATCCTGATTCAGTTAACGCAGCTATGCCTTTAATTTCGGTATGGTTAGCCATATACATCGCAGACATCGCAATAGCCTCATCATCGCGCTCAAATTGAATATTGATGCGGTGATCCGATTCACGGACGCTGCGTTGCTTTTCCGCTTCGATACATATACGGTGCATGGCTTCAACGGCTTTAACCGGGTGTTTCCCTGAGGCTGTTTCCGCCGATAACATAATGGCGTCGGTGCCGTCATAAACGGCGTTTGCGACGTCAAATACTTCCGCACGGGTAGGAATCGGGTTTTCGATCATTGATTCCATCATTTGCGTGGCGGTAATGGCCACACGATTGAGTTCCCGGGTGCGCTTGATCAGCAGCTTTTGCACCGCAGGCAAGTTGGCGTCGCCGATTTCCACACCTAAATCGCCACGCGCCACCATCACGGCATCGGAAGCCAGTATGATTTCATCCATAACGTCGGGCACGATGGCTTCCGCGCGTTCGACTTTAGAAACGATACCAGCATAACAGCCTTCGGCAACTAAAAGACGGCGCGCTTCATTAAGATCTTCAGCGCAACGGGGAAAAGACAC